>JADHUC010000327.1 GCA_016784735.1 Pirellulaceae bacterium
TCTGGGTGCCCCTGGCAGTACCACGGGGATGAAAGCCTATTGTGATCCAGCGCAGGATCGTGTCCGTGCCAACGGGCTTGCGGGGATCTTGCCGGCTAGGGACGAGCCGAGCGGCCTCCACGAGAGAAATCGGGTCTTCGGCGGCTAGGTCAAATGGTAAGAGATCCATTTCGATATCCTTTCTGCAGTCGATTCTACAAAGCAGTGTACATTCGTCAATAGGTATATTGATACAACAGATGGACAAGAAGCCAGAACAGGCGGCCTATGACCGGTTGAGGCACGCTGGATGCCATGTATGGGGTTGCGTAACCTGATTCAAGTGCTAAAATAGGCATCAGTGGGTCTCAGGTATGACAGGTTGGCATGATGGGTAGGAGGTGCTATGTCCCGCCAAAATACGGCTCATGACGAGAAGTCTCTGCGAGCGATGGGGGAGCTTTTCATTACCGTGGGCAAGGAGGTCGTAGAGCTAGGGAATCGGATGCGGCGCGAGAAGGTCAAGGAGAAGATCCGTCTGGCGCACCAAGCCACCATGGAAGCAGGGCTGTTGGCCGCAAAGAAGTTTGTGCGAGAAGGCTCGGCTAAGCTGGATGCGCTAGCCGACGAGGCCGACCTGCGTGGTTAGCAGGCGAAGGAGCGTAGAGTGGCATACCTTGGTTACGGAATCGGTTACGGAATTCGTGGCATGATACGGAAATCCTGGCAAAACTTGGACTGTTACACATGCTACGAGCGCAAAAGAAAAAGCCCTAACCTCTTACAAGGAAAGGGCTTTTGAAGTATCCCCGAGAGGATTCGAACCTCTAACCTTCGGCTCCGGAGGCCGACGCGCTATCCAATTGTGCCACGGGGACTCGGCGGCCAGTACGGCCAACATAGCAACGTAGCGACTTATCAGTCGTCACGCAAGTGGTCGCGGGAACTGGGCGGCTGATGACGGTGGGATTCGGCACTGGGGTCCGGTGACGCACAGACGAGGGCTTCAGCGGAAAGACTCTCAATCGACGTCCGCGGTGTTGGCCCCTTGTGCTTCCAGCTTTTTCCTTAGAAATCGGGCACGAAGTAGATTTCCGTGTTTCTGCGGCGAGTCGTCCAGCAGCAACACGTCTCGCGCTTGTTCCAGGTCTCCCATCTGCTCGTAGACGCGAGAAAGGTTGTAGCGTGCGCCTCCGGTCCACGGCCCATCCGCAGCCGCCTCTAGCGTACGCGTCTTTAGCCAGTTCATTGCGGCTTCGTAATTGCCTGTTTCGTAGTGGATCAGCGCCATCCAGTAACTGACGTTGCGTTTGATTCGCGTGACCATGGATTTTTGAGCCAGAAGTTTCGCTTGCCATTGCTGGTCGTTCAAGCGACCACGCGAAATGCCCATGCGATATTGGACCTCCGGCGACGTCTCGATCTGTTCGATTTCCGCGTCAGGCACTCGCGATTCCAGGTAGTAGGCCTTCGCTCCCTTCTTCTGGCCGTTGTTCTCGAACCTGCCTCGAAACTGCAATTGACGTCCCTGGACCATGGGAGTCAAGCCGGCGAAAATCCACTCGTCCAACATCAGCCGTCTTATCAGTTCCGGGTCCTCTTGTTCCCGCGGCCCACGGGCCTTTCGGAAGACCCACGTCTCGTAGGGTACATGCCACAACTGGACATCGGATATGCCCTCGCACTGGCGTACACGCTCGGCCAATCCCGATGGATCGACGGCCAGGACAAGCTGCTGGCCGGTTGCCGTCTGAGCGTCGACCAGCTTCATCCGCTGAGATAGAAAACCCGGCGACGCATCGATCAAGGCCACTACCTCGTCCAAGTCGGCTTTCGCCGGAGCGTAGGGGTACGAACTGCCAGCATCCAGATTGCTCAAAAGGTCCTTGTCCTCGCGAACCTGTTCGAGCGTGGCGACGCCGATACCGCCGGGCCCTGGTATCGGCATTCCCAATTCCGCATCGAACAAATACAGTTGATCGTCAATCAGAACAGCCGGCAGCCATGGACGAGGGTGCGGCAACTGGCGAGCGTCGTCCAGCGCCAGCATGACGACGTCGATTTGCTGTTGCCGGGCAAGTTGGATGAACACACGTGCCCGCTGCCAAGCGTCGCCTCGCCCGAACAGGAGCGTTTGCCACGTGAACGCCGTGTAACCCGGTCTGGGCTTAGCTTCCATCAGGGGCGACGTCGCGCGCGGCGTGTTGCTGTCGCCCTCCTCCGCCGATCCGGCTGATGCAGTCGGATACGGAAGGAGTTCGTCCAATTGAATATTCCGAACCGTCCAGTCGAAAAGCCGCGCGGCAACGGCCAACTCGTAGGCGTGTGGCTCGCCCCGGGACTGCTCGACTTGGTCAAGCCAGTCATCGAGCCCCAGCTCGGTGGTCTGCTGCGAGACCCGTTCGGAGATGCTCTGCATCCATGAGACCTCGCGCAGGAACATTACGTCTTCGGTCGTGAACTCGCGCTTCGGCAGTTCTGCCAACGGCCCGATTCCTCGCAACTCACGCGGCAGGCCGTTTAGCATCGGGCTCTGCTGCCACGGGACCTCATCCTCGTGATCTTCGATCCAGCGGTTCAAATGGTAGGCCGTTCGAATCATGCCCTCCTGAGGATCGACTTCATCAAGACGGCTCAGGTAGTCCAGTGCCAGGGTCAGATGATCCTGTTTCGGCGTGACGCCTCCCGCGGCAGGCCCCATGCCCGCGGGCCGGCGCTGATTCCTGCATCCGAGCGTCAATAACAGGGCGGCCGCCAGGCACACAACGGCTGCGGAAATCATGGCGAGAGTTTTTTGATTCATCGCGAGGTGTACGCTCCAAAATCAGAAGTGCAAACGCGGCCGTCAGTCACTGAAGTTTTCGACAGTCTCGCGGATCTTGACAATACGTTCCAATAGTCGTGCAAACTGGTCCAGCGGCACCATATTGGGGCCGTCGCTGAGCGCCGCATCCGGGTCCGGGTGAGTCTCGAAGAACAAACCGTCCACGCCAACCGCGGTTGCAGCGCGAGCCAGTGGTTCGACCATCCCACGCTTGCCGCCGGTGGTACCGCCAAGCCCGCCCGGCTCTTGGACGCTGTGCGTTGCATCGAAGACGACCGGCGTTCCAAGCTCGCGCATTTGCGGCAGAGCTTTCATGTCGTTGACCAGCCTTCCATAGCCGAAAAACGAACCTCGTTCGCAAAGCAGCACATTCTCGCATCCCGACGCTGCTAACTTGTCGACCACGTGTTGCATGTCCCGCGGTGCGAGAAACTGGCCCTTCTTGACATTTATCGCTCGACCCGTGCGAGCGGCGGAAACGAGCAAGTCGGTCTGGCGCGCGAGGAAAGCAGGAATCTGCAACAGCTCGCACACTTCGGCGACCGGTGCTGCCTGATACGCTTCGTGAAAGTCCGTGGTGACTGGCACGCCGACCTGTTCTTTGACCTTAGCCAAGATTCGCAGCCCTTTCTCGAGCCCTGGGCCACGGTACGAGTCGATACTGGTCCGGTTCGCTTTGTCGAACGACGCCTTGAACACGAATTGCAGCGGCATCGTCGAAACGATCTCCTTGAGCCGCTCGGCGATCGAAAGTGTCAGCGGTTCGTTTTCGATCACACAAGGTCCGGCAATCAGTAGAAGGCTCTGTCCTTTGCCGCACTGATACGGTCCGACGGTCGCAGGGTTGTTGGCCACTTGTCTATTTCCTGTTCCGACTTCTAATGCTGTTTCCCATTCCAGTAACGCGGCCGATCCGCAACCGAGTAGGACAGGTCTCCGGACCCGTCCAGACGGCTCTGGAGAGCCATCCTACCTTTTTCTTCCGCCGTTCCAGTCTTCCGGAACCAGCAGCGTCAATCGTTGCGGCAGTACTTCGATATCCAATGGCAAGTAACCGCCCGGATCGCCGTCAACCTGATACGGAACTTGGGCATCCGCTTCGATACGGATTTTGCGGGCCCGTAACGTCACGCAATCATCCCACTTCTCGTGGCGACCCACAATCACGCCAGCCAAGTACATCAGTCCCTTCCAGAGCGATCCCTGTTTGAAAGTACACACGTCCAGCTTGCCGTCGGTCCCGTCGGCACCAGGCGCAATCCCCAGCCCCATCGCGTAGCGGGGCAGGTTGACCACAAAAGCCCACTTGGCTTCGACTTGCGACTCCGCATCGGCCGAATCTTCCGCCGAGTCGGCAGTTATTCGCAATTCGGGATACTTATAACTACGGATCGACTGGAAGATTGGTTTGACGTACGAAAAATGATGGATGTGGCCGCTGCGCTGCTGGTCCAGTCGCCGCACCACCTCGGCATCGAAACCACAGCCAAGCATCAGCAGGAAAATGTGGCCGTTGGCCTGCCCCGCGTCCAGTCGCACAATAGCGCCGCGCTCGAGAATCTGACAGATTCGCTCGGGGTCGGCCGTCATGTTCAGGTGTTTCGCCAATAGGTTCTCGGTGCCAAGTGGCAACACAATCACGGGAACTCCGGGCGGTGTACGGTTTACAACCAGCGAGACGGTTCCGTCGCCCCCCGCCGCAACCACCGCCCTGAGTGAACCGTCTTGCAGTTTGGCCGTCACCATCTCGGCTAACTGGTCGATGCCCGTCGGCAGTTCAACGCGGTAACCTCGCTCCCGTAACGCCCCCACCGTTTTCTCGACAACCTCTTTCCCGGAGCGCGCGCCGGCCTTGGGGTTCACTGAAACGAGCACATCGTTAGCCGCGTCCGGCAGAAAGGCCATGCAACTGTTCGCTTCCAATGTGTTCATGCGTACACAGCGATGCAGATAAGAGCAGCGATGGATCGTTTTGCCACACCCGAAAGTTCTATCTGTAGTGAATCAAAACACATATGGCCGACGACGAGGTGTCGAACCGTCCATCCTATGTTAAGCCCCGAAAGAAACAAGCGGAATATCAACTCCTCAAGTTGTTTCTGAGAAAGAGGTTAGGTGAACATGAGACGGTTTTTCCTCGTCACGCAACCGACTGGCACGCCGCGTGCATAAGCACGCCATGTAGATCAATTTCAAGGTCTGGCCCGCGGGGCCTTTGACGTGTGAGTTTGCCGAGTGGTTGCCTTGCCCCTGGCCATTCCGCATGCCAAAAACGTTTTTGGCGCGTCAAAGGCCCCCGTTTTTTTTGCTACGACATCCAGCCCCCTCCTCTTCTCAATGTACTCAGAATCTGTCCCGGTACTCGGAATCCGACCAGCGAGAACGGCTCACAGATTGACGGTCGAGAGATCGTAGTACAAGAACATCGTGACGATGCCCGTCGCACCAATGACGAGGAATGCGAGCAGCAGTTGCTTGAACAAGCCACGATGGCCCAGGAACAGAACCAAGAACAGCTTCATGAACGTGTTGGACAACGCGCCCAGCACAAGATTGAAGCTGGCCCAGTCAAGCGTGATCAGACCAGCCTGTTGGCCATTGCTGACCGAAAAGGCAATGGCATCCGCGTCCGTCAAGCCGCTAACGATTGCTACCAGAGGCAGCCATTGTTCGCCGAGGTATGTGATCGCCAGTCGCGTTACCATCAGTGTGGCCGCAAAAACAAGCCCGAACTTCAACGCCGACCCGAGGCTGAACGGGTTCGCCAATTGAAGCGATTCGGTTGCGGCCGATTCGGACTTCGAGCGGAAGTAGTAAAACGCGGCAACCGCGAACCCGGCGACTCCCATTACGCACAACGGCGCGGCGATATTCTTCATCAATGCCTGGTTCACGAACGCCATCTGCACGATTAGCCGCGGGAACATGATCGACGAGGCCAGGATCACCGCCACGGCAAAGTATCGGTTCCATGCCGGTGTTTCGAGGCTGCGTTTGGCAAAGCTCAGCGTCGTCACCGTGCTGGACGCCAGGCCCCCGACCAAACCCGTAAGGCCGCTACCCGCGCTACTGCCCAGCACTTTCACCAGTCCGTATCCCACGAAGCTGATGAACGAGACGAGGACCACAATCAGCCAGACTTTGTACGGTACGATCGCTTCGAGCATCGTCGACAGGAAGCGAATCCCCAATTCGGCTCGAACGCTTGTATCCGGCACCAGTTGCTCAAGATTGTCACCGTCGTAGGTTGCCGTCATGCGGTCGGGTGTTGTGCTTGCGACCGTCAACGTTCCCAGCGTTCGACCACGGCTGTCGTAAATGTTTACTTTGTCGTCAACGCTGTAATTCTGGCCCGCAACCAATTCGACAGACACAGTAGCAGGAGCGTCGGCGGGTTCGTCGACACTAATCACCTTGCCCATCGGCAACGTCAAGTAGCCGCTCAGCGGTTGGTTGGGCAGGATCGGCAGAATGATGAACGTGATGACCAGCAGTTTCAAGGTCGCTTCGAGTTCGTATCGTTGGATGTGGCTGCGGAACTCGGTAAGCGCCTGTTTCTTGGACAACACCACCAGAATAATGATCGCCAACGCGATCGAAAGCGTAGCCGCTTCCTCGACCACAAGCACGCCGAGGAAGAACGTCAACACGGCCGCGATTTCCGTTGTGATACCTACATCCTGCTCGTAGCCGGTGCGGTGCCTGGCCCAGTAACCGGAGAGCAAGAGAACAACAACTCCCAACAGTCCCAAGGCCGCGATCCAGTCATTTTCAAGTTGCTGGGCCGTGAAGGCGCTGACCGCACCGAACAGCGCAAACAAGACGAAATCCCGCAGCCCGGTCGACTTCTGCTGGTCGACCGTCATTTCGCGTTCCAGCCCGATCAGGAAACCCAGGAGGGCAGCCAAACCGAACTTGACGAAAATGTCTAACAGAGCCGGGTCTTGCATTTGGACAACCGCTGTGCCGATGGAAAACAGGCGTTTCGGCGTACCACCTATTTCGAAGTGTAGCCCAAGTCTTCAGAAAGCCAACACCCACACGACATTTCCGGCGAGAGGGTTTTTGCAGGTCCACGACGACGGAATTCAGAACACATCTTCGTCGCATCCCATGTTATCGCTACATTTTGACAAATCTGCATGTTAAGCTCTTCAGGCAGGTATCGTTGGTGTTTTGGGTCGTCAATCGACCATCGAGGCGTATAATTCTCCAGCCCGTTTGGTCGTTACGGAAGGAAACCGCATGTTCCGTATGCAAATCGCCATTTTCACAACGTTGCTCGCCCCTGCAGCCCTGGGCGCAGCGCCGACCGACGAGCACCCATTGCTGCCCGTTCTGCGATTGGCCTTTGAAGGCTACCAGCGCATGGACGGGGAAATCAATGACTACACCTGTGTCCTCACAAAGCGCGAGCGCGTGGATGGATACCTGCGTGGCCAAGAGACGATGTTCGTCAAGGTCCGCCACCAGCAGGTCGAGAACGGCCGTGTCGTTACGCCGTTCAGTGTCTATCTCCGATTTCTTAGTCCAGCGAAAGTCAAAGGCCGCGAAGTCTTGTACGTACACGGCAAGAACAACGGCATGCTGATCGTGCGCAACGGAGGAACGCGATTCGCCTACATCACGACCGCGCTTCCGCCGGACAGCTCTGCGGCCTTGCAGGACAACCGGTATCCGATCACGGAGATCGGAGTCAAGAACTTGACTCGTCGGCTGATCGAGAATGGCGAAGACGAACTCCAGTACAAGGACGTTAGCGTCCGGACCTTGCCGGGGGCGAAGATCAACAATCGGCCGTGTACGATGATACAAGTGTCGCATCCCGAGCGGCGCGAAGGGCTGCCATATCAATTTGCTCGGATTTTCGTTGATGACGAACTAAGACTGGCCGTGCGCTATTCCGCATACGATTGGCCCAAGGAAGATGGCGAGGAGCCGCTGTTGATCGAGGAGTACACCTACACGCACATCAAGACGAACGCGGGTCTGGCCGACTGGGACTTCGATCACAGGAACGAGAAGTACCAGTTCCTGAAGAGCTTCCGCCCCCACGGAGGCCAAGCGGTTCGGGCTTCTCGATCTGACCGAGTCGGGGGATGAATTCCTCCAACGTTCCCGTGTTCCAGTTTGAGTATGTGCAACTCCGTCTTTCCTGACGCCCGAACACCGACACCCGACACCTCATTCTTCGCTTCACTTCAAGACGTGACTCCATGACCCGCATCCTGGTTCTAGGAACGCACAATCGCAAGAAGGGCAAGGAGCTGGAACGGCTCCTCGCACCGTACGGATTTCAACTAAGGACGCTGGCCGACTTCCCGGACGCCGTCGAAGTGGTCGAAGACGGCGATTCGTTTGCGGCAAACGCCCAGAAGAAAGCGGTCGAGCAAGCGAGTCGCCTGGGCCAATGGCTGATCGGCGAAGACAGCGGACTAGCCGTGGACGCGCTTGATGGCGCGCCCGGAATCTACTCGGCCCGTTACACCGGCGAGGATGCCAACGACAAATCGAATAACCGGTACCTCCTGGAGCAGTTGACGAACACACCACTTGCGCGGCGCACAGCCCACTATACGTGTCACATCACCCTGTCGGACCCCGGCGGCAACGTCCGCGCCGATTGCGAAGCCCGCTGTCACGGTCGGATCGCCATGGAGCCCAAGGGGTCCTCGGGATTCGGCTACGATCCGTTGTTCGAGGTCGTCGAGTATCACCGGACGTTCGGCGAGTTGGGCGAGACGGTCAAATCGGTTCTGAGCCACCGTTCCCGAGCCATTGCGCAGATCGTGCCACAGATCCTGGTCTTGGTGGAATCGGGAGAATGGGCGGAGGGTCATTGAACAGGATCGCCCGCTGCATATACTCAGCAACTAGACCCGCGCCCATAGCTCAGCCGGATAGAGCAACGGACTTCTAATCCGTAGGTCGGAGGTTCGAATCCTCCTGGGCGTGCCTGGCCGCAACCGAAGACCCCTGGGAACTGGCAATTTCCGTGGGGTTTTCTTGTTTTCCGCCGGCCTTTCTGCGCTTAGATGCACCCGTGCCCTCGCTAAGAGTCGGCTCAGTTGCAGTACGCGCACCCCCACGTCTAATCCTGCAGCAGAAACGACTTGGCTACTTGCCAACTAGTCACGCCGCCCAATCCGCACAAAGGGCTTCCGCTTGCTCCAGGACCAGTTTTGTCGCTTCTGCTTGCAGGTCGGGTGGATATCCATGTTTCCGGAGGATACGACGGACCATCACGCGGATCTTGGCACGGGCACTCTCCCGCACGGTCCAGTCAATGGTGACGCTCTCCCGAACCCTTGTGACCAGCTCGCCCGCGATGACTTTCAACTCGTCAATCCCCATCGCCTGCATGGCACTTTCGTTTTGGGCCAGTGCGTCGTAGAAAGCGAGTTCGTCGTCAGTCAGGCCGAGGTCATCGCCACGGTGGGCCGCATCTCGCATTTCTTTCGCCAGCTTGATCAATTCCTCGATGATCTCGTGTGTGGCGATAGCCCGGTTTTGGTAGGCGAGTAACGACTTCTTCAGCATCTCCGAGAATGCCCGCGACTGCACAACATTTCGTTTGCCGGCCGTCTTGATTTCGTCGGTCAACAACTTCCGTAGTAGTTCGGCAGCCAGGTTCTTATGTTCCAGCCCTTTGACCTCTTCCAGAAATTCATCCGACAAGATCGAGATGTCGGGCTTCTTCAAACCAGCCGCAGAGAATATGTCGATAACTTCATCCGACGCCGCGACAGCCTTGGAAACCAACTGCTTGACAGCCGCATCAATCTGCTCGTCCGTTTTCTTCTCGCCCGAGGGTTTGACCAGGGCAGCCCGCACAGCCTGGAAGAAGGAAACATCATCGCGAATCTCAGTGGCTTTGTCTGACGCAGCACAGAGGGCGAATGCGCTGGACAGATTGGTCACAGCCTTGGAGAATCTCTGTTTCCCATCTTCCTGGGCCAAGACATGCTCTTGTGCGGACGGCAACAGACCAAGCCGTTCCGTTGGGCTTCCACACGTCCATTTCGACCAATCGTACCCATGCAGCATGTCGCAGCATACTTCGTACTTCTCCATCATCACTGCAATGGCTTCCGCCGTGTCAATGCTCGGCTTTCCGTGCCCGCCGCTCTCTGTGTAGGTCGCCAAAGCCCGTTTCAACTGGTCGGCCAATCCCAGATAGTCAACCACCAACCCGCCCGGCTTGTCGCGAAAGACACGGTTCACGCGGGCAATCGCCTGCATCAGTCCGTGGCCACGCATCGGCTTGTCGACGTACATCGTGTGAAGGCAAGGCGCATCGAATCCCGTCAGCCACATATCCCGCACCAGGACCATGCAGAACGGGTCATTCGCATCCTTGAATCGGCTGGCCAACTTTCGGCGCCGGGGTTTGTTGCGAATATGCTGCTGCCACTCCGGCTTGTCCGAAGCCGAGCCGGTCATCACGATCTTGACGCAGCCTTTCTCATCGTCCTCGTTGTGCCAGTCGGGCCGCAATTCGACAATGGCGTTGTACAGGTCGACGCAGATCCGCCTACTCATACAGACGACCATTGCCTTACCATCCATCGCTTCGGTGCGCCGCTCGAAGTGTTCGATCAGGTCCTTGGCGATAACCTTGATTCGCTTGGGATCGCCGACCAGTGCTTCCAATGCGGCCCATTTGGTCTTGATCTTCTCTTTCCGTTCTTCCTCCTCGTCTTGCGTGATCTCGTCGAATTCCTTGTCGAGTTTCGGAAGCATGTCTTCCTTGAGCGACAGTTTGGCAATCCGGCTTTCGTAATAGATGGGCACCGTCGCCCCGTCCTTCACGGCCCGTTCGATGTCGTAGACGCTGATGTAATCCCCGAACACCGCCCGCGTGTTGGCGTCGTTCGTCTCGATCGGCGTTCCCGTGAATCCAATGAACGAGGCTTTGGGCAGGGCGTCCCGCATGTTGCGGGCCAACCCGTCAATCATGTCGTACTGGCTGCGGTGGGCTTCGTCGGCAATCACCACAATGTTGTGCCGGTCGGACAGTTGCGGCACCCTGCCGCCTTTCTCGTCGGGCAGGAACTTCTGAATCGTCGTGAACACGATGCCACCTGATGCGACTTGAAGCAATTCGCGCAGATGAGCCACGCTTTCCGCCTGAACCGGCGCTTGCCGCAACAATTCACTGCATCGGGCAAATTGCCCGAAAAGCTGGTCATCAAGGTCGTTGCGGTCAGTCAGGCAGACCAGCGTCGGGTTCTCCATCGCCGGATGCAGGATGACTTCCCCTGCGTAGAACAGCATCGAAAGACTCTTGCCCGACCCCTGCGTGTGCCAGACGACACCACAGCGTTTGTCACCCATCGGGCTTGACGCTTCAATCGTGGCTTCGATGGCTTGCCGAGCGGCGTGGAATTGGTGATAGCCCGCGATGATCTTGATCAGCCGATCGCTGTCCGTATCGTGTTCGAAAACGATGTAGTGACGCAGCAGCTTCAGGAACCGCTCTTTCTCGAACACGCCGCGGATCAGCACTTCCAGTTCCAGAACCGAAGGCGGCGCTTCCTTTTCGCCCTCGATAGTCCGCCACGGTTTGAACCATTCGGTGTTCACCGTCAAGGAACCCATACGGGCTTGCAGGCCGTCCGAGACAATCAAGGTTTCGTTGTAGGCGAACAAGGACGGAATCTGCTGCTTGTAGGTCTGCAACTGGTTGAACGCCGTCCAAATCGTCGCGTCTTCGTCGGCGGGATTCTTCAGTTCGATGACGCAAAGCGGTATCCCATTAACGAACACGACCACGTCGGGCCTACGGTTGTGCTGGCCCTCGATAACCGTGAACTGGTTGACGACGAGCCAGTCGTTGTTGTCCGGGTCTTCGTAGTCAATCAAGTGGACCTGATCGCCCGCAGTCACCCCGTCCTCGCGCTGATACTCGACTTCGACCCCATCCCGCAGCATCCTGTGGAATGCGCGGTTGTTCGTCACCAGCGTCGGCATGTCGGGCCATAGGACTTTTCGCAGGGCATCTTCGCGAGCGTCAGCGGGGATATCGGGATTCAATCGGTCGATGGCATCGCGCAGCCGATCCAGCAATAGCACATCGCTGAAGGACTCGCGCTCGGCATTGGGCTGTTCTGGCGAGATGTCTTCGCCGTGGGCTACGGCATAGCCCAAGTTACCAAACCACGACATGGCGGCGTCTTCTACAGTCGACTCGTTGAGATTTGATTTGTTGCTCATGTGCGATCAACGGTAATCGCGCAACGGTTGCGCGGTAGATTGCGCGATAGCCAGGAAACCACAAGGTGGCCGATGTTTTCGCGCAATGATTGCGCCTGAAATGCGCGATTTCCCTTGCCTAGCCGCAAAGTTATCCCCTTATTACGCGGTATTTGGTTGACCGCCCGGCACCAACCTTCTCGGCCAAGCCGTTTTCTATGAATTTCTTTAGGTGCAGCGTGGCCGCCCGTTTCTCCAGCCTGATCTCCCGAGCGTATTCACCAGCACTGACCAACTCTTTGGTTGACAGCCAACGCCATCCCTTCCGTTCCGACACGCTCAACGCATTCAGAACCTTCGGCGCTAAAACATGCTCGGCGCTTTCTGGTGTCCGATAGATCCTAAGCACAAGGTAATCGCCTTCCATCGCGTAGCTAGGAAGCGGGAGGTCCAGGTCCTCGGCGTGCTCTTTCAGACTAGTCAGCCCATATCCCTGCTCCTCTGCCATGCCCATGCGAGCGAAGACGTGATGCAAGAGGGGGTTGCGACTCTTGATCGGTGCTGAGAAATCTCTCATCTCTTCCAGTGTGACCGGTGGGATCGGACCGCCGGGGCTCATAATCGTGATCGTGTCCGAGTTCACAACCAGTTGGCATTTCTGTCCCGCAATGTCGTAGTCCCGATGGATCAGCGCATTGACGACCGCCTCGCGAATCATCTCAAACGGCAGGTCCACCTGCTCCTTCCTCTCCATCCGGCTACGATCAATGGTAGTTGGCAACACCTTGTTCAGCCACGCTTCAAGTTCACCGGGAATGAGGACCAGCGCCCGCGCAAACTCCCTACGCGATGACTTCCCGTCGGCCCGTTCCACCCGTGCCAGCAATTTCGCTTGCGGTACGGCAAGTGACGGCTCTTTGCCCAACAGAAGCAAACCAAAGCCCGAGGGAACAATACCGCCATCCGCTTCAACCAGAATCCCTTGTTGGTGCAGCATCCGCCGGAATTCTTCCGACTCAACTCTTGCCCGGACCTTCGCCCGCGACCGGTAGAGACCGAGTGCCTTTGGAGACAAATCTTGCATCTCCACGGCAGGCACGGAAGACTCATACCTCGACAGGCTGATCGGCTCTTCCTCGGGCTCCTCGACCTGTTGCCTTGCCCACTCGAAGAACCGCTTGTTCTCTTTCAGAATCACTTCCTGCAGATCACGGTCGAACATGCGGACGTTGACTCCGTGTCGCCGCAAGTGCTCGATACCCTTACCTGCGACGGCTGGATTATCGTCTTCGATACCGACATAAACCTCCCTGATCCGCGAGCTCACGATGTGGCGGGCGCAACCCCGCTTTGGCTGGTTCCGGTTCAGGCAGGGCTCCAGCGTCGTGAAGAGAACGCACCCTTCCAGCTTCTCGGCGACACACTTCCGTTCTAGCAAAGTGAACTCGGCGTGATTGCCTTCCCGCAATTCGCCGCGAGCAGCCGTTTCGATGGAACCATCGGGTCGCACCAGCACGGCACCGACCAATGGGCTGGGGGCTCCGTCCTCGCGGTATTCCTGCACGGATTGCCGCATGACCTGGATGGCCTTCTCCATCATTTTGCGAGGATTCACTCTGGCCTTTCCCATCAAACAACCTCCTCAACGGTGCGTTCAGCGTCGGCCACGCGGATTTCTCCCGATAGCAGTCTGGGCAGCAACGTGTCGCGGAGGGCGGCGAGGGTCTCGGATTCGTTCACGTTTGCGACAAGCCGACCCTGCAATGACGAAGTGGCCCGCTCAAACACGGTCGCGACTTCTTCATCGGGCACAGGTACCTCGAACGCTTTGATGCGGTCCGGCGAAGTGTGTTTCACCGTACTGCCGGACGCTGATCCAAGTACGTGGTGACGATACGCCGGTAAGCAAAACGTTTGGTATAGGAACGCGGTTCCGATTCCAGCATTGGCCTTGAGTTCAACCTTGCCGAGGCGCTGATTGTGCAGGAATCGCACTTCCCGTGTTCTCGGTACGATCGCCGGATAGCCGAGTGTGTCCCCCATTTTACTCAGGTCCGTCATCGTTACGAGCAGGTCACCGTCGCGCAGGATGAAATCCTCAGGAACTGGACCCTCGTAATACTTGAATTTATCAGCTTTGAAGCCGCCACCGATCGCGAAGTTTCCGGGTGTGAGGAGCACGTCCGAAGTTGGCTCCGTGCGGAAGAACTCGCCCTTGAACGCAAAACCGTGTCGAATGTGGGCGAGATCGCCAATGTTTCGACCGTTCCAGCCAGAAGGAATCTTCCCGATTTCGGATTCGTCAAACGAGTCGGGAAAGAGGACAGCGGTGTCGGCATCCATTCCAGCCGGCTGTCGGCCATCCATCTTGGCTCGCACGGG
>JADHUC010000328.1 GCA_016784735.1 Pirellulaceae bacterium
GTTTCTGCCGCACCCGTCGATACGTCGAAGATCCTGAACTACAACTCCAAGATGACCTACCGAACGCTGGGCAAGACCGGGTTCATGATCTCCGAAGTCAGTCTCGGCGGCCACGGAGGGCGAACCGTTGAGGATCGCGTCCCGGTGCTGGAGAAGGCTGTAGAATTGGGCCTGAACTACGTTGACAACAACATCGGGGCCGAGTGTGACCTGTACGGCGCAGCCATGGCCGAGACGAAAAGTGCCGGCCGCGACAAGTGGTTCATCGGCTTTGCCTCGTGGCCCCAGAAGATCACCACGGAATACGAAGACAATTTGACCGCCGACGGCATGATGAAGTCCATCGAGGACCGGCTAAAATCGTATCGCACCGATATGCTCGATATGTGGCGGCCGGTTGGCGCCACGTGGGGCGAGGGACAAAAGGCGATGGCTACGATGTTGATGGTTAGCGAGAAGACCCTGGATTTGGTTGTCCAGGTTTTCGAGAAGGCCAAACAGCAGGGTAAGGTCCGTTTCCTGGGCATATCCGCTCACAATCCCAAGGTGTTCCGTCGCGTACTGAACGACTACCCACAGTTCTCGGTGATCATTTTTCCGTACCTGTTCCTGACGAAGGAATTCGGCGGCGACAGCCTGTTGAAACTGGCTCAGGAAAAAAACGTCGGCGTGATCGGCCTGAAGCCGTTCGGCGCGGGAACTACATTCGGCCTGAAGCCTCAGCAGATCCGGGGCAAGATCGACAAGCGAGCCACATCGCTGGTGAAAGAGATGCTTCAGGAAGAACGCCTTTCCGCGGTCATTCCCGGCGTGAACATCCCCGAGCAGCTCGAAGTGAATGTCCAGGGTTCCTACGAAAAGGGCAAGCCGAAGACCACCGAAGACGAACAGACCCTGCACGAATGCAGACGCAACTACTACGCCAACCTCACCCCCGAGTACCGATGGCTGCACCAGTGGGAACACGTCTAATGCGAAATCGCGCCATCCGGCGAGTGTTGGTCATTGGCATCGGCGTTGCGGGGATTCTTGCTGCCACACTACTTGTTCGAGGCTCTTCGGCTGTCGCTGACGGGCCGGGCGAGCCAAAAGACGCTTCGGGCGACAAACCGGCCGAATCCAGCGAGACGATCGACCCGTTGAGCGTCAATGCCACGTGCTACGTGTGCCACATGACGTTCGTCCGGGAAGAGATCAGCCGAGTCCATTTCAAGGAAGAGGTCACGTGCATCAAGTGCCATGGCCTCAGCGCTGCGCATGCCAACGACGAGGATGTCGGCGCCACGAAGCCGGACATCGTGTACAAGCGCGATCAAGTCGATGCCATGTGCGGCAAGTGTCACGAGCATCACGACATACCGGCGACAGAGGTCATCGCACGGTTTGTGGAGCGGAAGATCACCGAGTCACCCGTCGTCTGCACCGACTGCCACGGCAAACACCGGATCGAGCCGCCCGATGAAGAAGAGCAGTAATCACGTCAGTCTGGATATTTCACCCACGAGGGAATTATTCAGCAACAGGAATGGAAACCACGCTTGTCATCTCGCATCGACAGGGTCGGTGCGCCCGCCTCGGCTGGAGTCTTCGCCTGCACAACGGGACTGATCTTTACTCCGGCCAGTTGTCCGAAGGCGTCGTAGCGCTCGCGCATGTCGCCGAGGACGTAACTGCTGTGGAATCCACATCTCTGGCCTGGACGAAATGTATGGGTATCCCAATCATCCAGCCCGTCCACTTTCATTTCAACCGCCGTCCGGCAGAGGAAGGCGGGCGGCTGGGCAATATTCGACACCACGCTGCCCGTTCCCACCGCATATTCCCTATCGCCTTCCCTGGTCAGGGGCGTAATGAACGTCACCTTCTCGCCCTCCGGCCAGAAAACTTGGGGTACGCAAGCCGGTCGGCCGTGGAAATCGCGTAACTGGTAGGCGGCGCGATACTCGTCCTTTGGTCCACGAAGTTTCGTGGGCGAATAGCAATGGGATATGACCATCGTGTTCGTGGCGGTCAGGTGTCCGCAGTTTCCCATGACCGATGGCCGCTCGCAGATCATGTGCGATACCAGGTTTGCCACGCCGAAGTCCGGGTCTCCTTCGCAAGTTCCTACCAACCCTTCGTCGTTCAGACGGGATATGGCAACGCAGGCCGGCCCCGGATCGCCCGGCGCCCCGGTGCAGACCGAGCCGGCGAGGATGACGCCCTGGCAGTGGTTCTTCTGAATCAGATCTCGCAAGACGACGTAGTGCTTTGCCGCGTTGAAAATCGCGTTTTTCTCCGGCTCAACAACTGCCTTGGCGGTCTTTTCGCAGAAGTCGGCCAACTGCCGCATCTCGTCGCTGGCTTCGTAGTGGCGGTAGATCGCAAGGTAGTCGGGGAAATTGACGAATCCCGGACCCAGCAAGTGATTGTTGCTGACGTCGTGAATACGATTCTCTTCATAGACCTCTGTGGGTTTTGGTGAGGCATACACCAATTTCGCCTGCTTCAGCCGCGCCGGAGCGCTCACCAGCCGCAGGGACGTTTCCAGCCAGCTTACGTCCGGCGCCGTGCATGTGTACGTGTACGGCTTGCCGTAGCGGACGGGAGGTCCCAGACGGATATTAGGTAGATTGAAGAAGACCACGGTTGGGATATCGCCACGGCCGTCAACGATCGCTTGGAATGGCTTCCATTCAGCCCAATAGTCCCAGGTTCTAAGTGTGTGGCCACAAAGAATCAGTCCCGCCGGCGGGGCTTTCTTCAGGTCGGCCAGCAGACCGGCGACCTCCTCGTCCGTCGTCACGGGACTGCGAAACCTTGCTTCAACGCCAATCTCTTTGGCGGCCTTCTCCAGAATCTCCTTGTAGAGATTTCTCTGGTACTGGTAGGTGTCAGTGCCGTACCCCCAGTCCATTCTCCCCGTCTTGGCATGGTTCTTGGGCCAGCAGGACACCACGTCCACCACGGGCTTCACGGCGGTGGGAGCGTCTGTCGGG
Organism: Pirellulaceae bacterium; assembly: GCA_016784735.1. GTDB lineage: Bacteria > Planctomycetota > Planctomycetia > Pirellulales > Pirellulaceae > JADHUC01. Next base: position 2,979 of record JADHUC010000328.1, read on the forward strand.
ACGGCTTCGGCGGCAAAGCTCAACACGTCATCCAAGAGAGACGATGCCGCTGCGAACGCGGCGGTACTGCCTACTGCCTTAATGAACCCGCGCCGGTTTACTCCACTCGCACAATGGCGGCACTCGGATCTTTCTCGAGCATGCATTTCTTGTTCTCCTGTTGAACGCGTGAAGGGGACAGTCCCATTTTCGCTCCGCAGAGCCTGCGCGAAAATCGGGACAGTCCCCGACCACTGCACCCTGTCTACGCTTCGCTGAAGTTCTCCCAGGCCGGGCCGTTCTTCAGTTTCCTCAAGGCGTGGCCGACCTCGCGCAGCCAATCGCCGTAGCTGACCAGCACGTGGTAGCCGACCTGGTTTTCCAGCTTCTGCCAGTCCCCGTCGACCTCGATGTCCATCTGTGACCGGCAGGCTGGCCGCGACGGGGAATCGACGATCTTCCCGCGAAACCCTTGCCACTTGGAGCAATCATGAGCCGGGATGACGACCGTTACGGTTTGGCCTTTGGTGTAGTGCACCTTGGTGGCCGCGCCGTAATCGGACTCGTAATGAGTCACAACGTCCGTCGGCTCGTAGTTCTTGCCGTTCATCTTGCGCGGCGCGGAGCAGTGGGCCACGGTATAGATGCCGTCGTGGGGAAAATGCGAGTTGGCGACGAAGGCCGGTTGGCTGCTGATCCAGCGCAATAACACGCCGGGCATCGTGTGCATGAGGTCGGTGTGGCAGTAGGCCGTAAGGCCCTCGTCGTTGGCCAGCGCCAGGACCAAACACGGCGGCGTGTCAAGCATGCCGATGACCGAATTCCCCATGCATCCGGCGAATCCGAAGTTGGTCGCCCCTTTCTCCTTCATCAGTTCCTTGGCCACACGCAGGGCCATAAGGGAATTGAAAACGAACTTGCGATCCGTTCGCAGAGTCACGTTGGGCTGGGCGAGCAGTGCCCCGGTCTGTTGCTCAGCGGCATCGACGACCTTTCGGTCTGCCCGCGCGGCCGTCAACCGTTTGCCGAATTCCTCCAGCGAGACAACTTCGACGCCGTAGCCCCAGACATCCTGGGCATGCTTGGGGGCGTGCTGTTGACCGAGCCGGCTGTAGTGCTGCAGGCCACCGATAGCCAACACCTTGGTGCCCTTGGCGTTCTTCAGCCCGTAGATCGCGCGCAGACGCCACAGAATCTCACCGTAGTCGTCCACCACCACGTCGCTTGCATCCAGGTTGGGGTCGATGCTTGCATCGGTATCGTGCCGCAGGATGTACCGGCCGATGGTCGTGTGCCCGGCGTAATGCGGCTCCGTGCGATGACGCACGAAGTAGATCCCCGGTGACTTGGACGCGATCACACTGGAGAGGCGGCCCCCGTCGTAGCCACTCGCCCCGAAGATCAGCACCACGTCCTGATCGCCAGCGGCGACCTGTTGGGCTTCTGCGAGGTTATGCACGGCAGCCATCGGAAGGAACTCGACCGGGAAATCGGACTTGGCGGCCAACTCGTTCATGTCCTTTTCCAGACGCTGCACCTCTTTCTGGAGATCAGCCGGGGTTTGGATGCCGCCGTAGGCTCGCCAACTGCGAGTCATGGTATTCGGCTTGGGAAGCGTGTCATGTAAGGCCAGCGCAAGGATCGCCGGTTTAACGCGCAGTGTCTTGCCGCGCGGAAAAGGTTGCCCCGGCACCGGCCTGGACGAGTCGTTCCGGCCTTCCTCCGCGGCGAATGCGACGCTGCCCAGCGCCGCGCCCGCGGCCCCCACGCCCTGGAGGAAGCTTCTCCGGGAGAGACCACCGTCGGCTTCCGGATCTGAACTGTTGCAGCAACCGCCACAAAACGTCTTGCCGGCGATCTTCAATTCAACACGATTCTTGTTCGGGCTCATGGTGGGTCCCTTTCGCTTGTCCAAAGTTCACCGTAGGTCAGTACTTCCGGCTTTGGTCGATTATGCTCCGTGAATCGGATACGTACCGTGCTGTTGGATCGTCCTGATCATTGCCGTGTAATTCTCGAACGGCACGTACTCCGGGACGGAGTTGGAAGTTCCACAGCAGTAGCCCCCGCCGGGGCCTAGGGTGCGGATTCGCAGCTTCACTTCCTGCTCAACGTCCTCGGGCGATCCCAGCGTCATGGTCGAATCGAGGTTGATGTTCCCGTTCAGGCAGAGACGACCGGCGTAGGTGCGTTTCAACTGGTCGATATCCATGCTGGCCGGTTCGCACGGATGGAGCGCCTGAAAACCGCACGCGATCAGGTCGTCGATCACTTGGTACAGTCGACCGTCGGAGTGGTACATGTACAAGAGCCCCTTGGCGTGCACTATTTCGCCGATCCGCTTGTGCCAAGGGAAGATATACTCCCGCAAGAAACGAGGCGAGACGATCGTTCCGCCCGTGTGGCCCAGATCGTCGGGCATGCGGACCGCGCCGACGCAGTCGTATTGCAGGACGTTCTCCACAACGCGTAGTTGCGTCTTCGCCACTCGGTCGATCACCTTTTCGACGAGCGGGTCACCCGCGGCCAACGCCATGCAGAAGTTCTCCAGGCCCATCAGCATCCAAGGGGCAGTGAAGACGTAGCCCACGTTGACAATCGCCTTAGCCTCATCGGGGAGTAGTCTGCCGAGTTGATCGAGTGTGTCGTAGCTGAACGCCGTATCCGGGTCGGGCCAATCGAAAGACTCGAACGAGGCCGCGTCGTGAATCACGCCGACGCCCTCTTCGGCCCACATCCGTGTGTGCTTTTCACTATCGCGGGGGTTGTACTGTGCTTCGAGCGGTTTCAGTATGGTCGTCTCCGACTGCCTCCCGCCCATCACGCCCGTGGTTTCCCCGCGGATCGCCTGGCGGAACCCCAGACTCAGCGGCACATAGTCGTAGCCAGCCGTCATTTGGAAATCGACCTCGTCCTCCAGACCGGCGATCGGTCTGCCGAGAAACTCGGTCTTGATGTCCTCGGCGACGGTTCCGTCGAACTGCGGTATCCGCTTGGGCTCGCCTTGGCACAAGACGGCCGTCCGAAAATTATCAAAATCGGGCATGCTCGCCCTCCTTCGGTTAGAGCCTGGCGCATCTTTGGGTGCACAACGACGATCAAACACTCCACGGCTCGCGTGCGGCGCGGGTTCGCATCCGGTTGGCCTGTTCCTCGCCAACGATCTCTTCCTTGACCGGATCTCAGACAGTTCTTTTTCCCGTGCCGGGTCGCGGCGGTCCTTGATCGCAACCTCGATTATACCCACCCCAGTCTCTCGATGCGTGTGTGGAAGAAGGCTGGCAATTCAGAACACGACGACCAGCAATTTGGCAGGGTCCGCCTTCGCATCGCCTTGCGGACTCTTTGAAGCCAGTGCTTGAGAATACTCGCATCCGTTATCCCCACCGATTCTGCTCGCCAATCCTTCCTCGATCCATTATTGGGTCCGGCTCCCGCAGAAGTGATCGATGACGGAAGCTTGAACGCGCCCGGTTTTTCACAATAGCGTGAGTCCGGTCAGCGAATCTCACCTCCCTCGGAAATCATGCTCTCCGAAAAAAGCACTAAAATCTGCGAAACCTTTGGATCACGTGGTTGTTAAGTAGACGGATATTATGTCTACTTAATACATGTTGGCCGCGATTCAAAGGAGAAGGCGATGTTGCTGAGAAAATGGTTTGCCATTGCGTGCGCAATTGTGTTGGTCTGGGTTGGTTCTGGTTTCGGACAACAAGCGGGCCGTCGCGGAAATCAAAACCACCCGGGTCAGCGGCGCGGTGGACTTCCGTCGGTTAGCGATCTGGTCAGCCAGTTGGACAAAAATCGTGACGGTAAGTTGACGAAGGACGAGGTCACTCAACCACCGTTCAGTCGCAACTTCTCGCGTTGGGATGCTGATAAGGACGGAACCGTCACCGAGGCCGAGATCGCCAAGTTCCGCCGCGGGCTTGGGATTCCGGTCGAAGGGACCGCCGGCGCGCCCAATCGACCGCAACCGCGGGAAGCGGTCGCGGAGTTGACCATTCCGGATGTCGATGATCTGCTGCGCGTCGGCCCAGGTACACGGGCGTCGCGGCAGGCGATGCAAAACTCGGCGTTTGTTATGAAGACCGGGCCGCACACGGTCGACGGCGACAAGTATGTCATCCTGACCGACCATGCCGAGCAGAGTTACCTGCAGTCGATCGAGCGTCTGGCAAAATACCGCGATGGGTTGGTCCTGCGCGTCGATGACCTTGCCTTGCTGTACAAGCACGCAGACGCGATGGCCAAGATTCGCAAGCAGCTTCAGGACGCGAAAGTTCGCTTTCTGGCAATCGCACCGCGCATGGAGACGTACCGCGAGAACATGCTGCTGGGGATGTGGGAGTTGATTTCGACAATTGACAGCGACCCGCAACTCGACGCTTTTCCAGGATTGTTGTTGGCATCGAATGCAGAGGATTTTGCTGGGCTGATCGACAGGTCCATCGGCTACGCACCGCAATCGTCACAGGAGTTTCGACCGTTCGCGATCAGTCAGGTGCCTTCAACGCGGGAGCTTCGATCGTTGCAGAAATCCGGCATTTTGCGGAAACTCTTCGCCGAACAAGGATGCAAAACACCGACAGTCGCCATCTATAGCTCTCGCGCGGCCGAAGCACCCAAGCTGCCGGGCGATCAGTTTTGGAGCTACCAGAGCAAGAGTCGTGGCGATTTCCTCAAACAGTTTCCCGACGATGCGGCGAGGACATTTGAGAAAGCGTCGTTGCTGGTGATGCACGGCCACGGCGTTCCTGGAATGTCCTGCGGCGTCGATATCGCCGCGATTCCCGAAGAGCTGTCCGCAAAGGTCGTCCTGTGCGGCTCCTGTTTTGCCGCAGCGCCGAAAAAGTCGGATTTCCCAGCCATGCGCCAAGCGCCCGGCGGCTATGACGTCGAGGCTCGCGATGCCTTCGCGGTGCGAGCGATTGATAACGGCGCCTGCATTGCGTTCGGGCACATGCGTCTGAGTCAGGGATTCCCGCATTTGTATCCCGTTTTGGAGGCCTGGATGAAGGGTAAGACCGTTGGTGAAGCGTACCAAGAACTGATGAACGGCATTATCAACATGCAGGGAACAAAGTCTGGTGGATTCGTAGTTTCCGAGGGGGCTTCAACTGGACGGCAGCCACCGCAGAACATTCTGCTGTACGTCGTTATAGGCGACCCTGCGATTCAGCCGTTGGAGTCCAGGCTTTAGCCTAGCACGCCCGTAGGATGGCCTTTCCAGGCCGTCTATGCACGACGACGGGCCCGGAAAGACCGTCCTACAACCCAGAGGTTTCGAGATCAATGACGACACAAGAACTGCTCGCCGAAATCGACGAAGACCGTGAACTCGACTTCGACCCTGATGGGCTTGGACTGGGAATGCTTCTGCGTAACGCGTACTTTGCTCTACGCCGTTGCTCGAATGCGCATTGTGCTCAGTTCGACTGTAATGGCGACCAATTTGTCTTGCTGAAGTTGCTCGCGGACGAGGACGGCGTAACTCAACAGGATCTGGTCGATCGCGCCGGATACGACGCGAGCACCACGGCGAACATGCTCAAACGCTTGGAGAGCAACGGGCTGATCCAACGTGGTGAGCATCCGGACGACGCACGGGCGAAGCTGGTCTCTTTGACCAAAGAGGGACGGCGGCTTCAGCGGAAGCTCTGGAAGGCGTCGGAAACCTTGCGTCGTCGCCTGTGGGAATGCCTGCCGCCGGAACATCGATCAATCGTCGCGGACGGACTGAGATGCATTGCTGCGGAGATGGAACAGGTCAAGGTTGACCTCGGCACCTGACTTTACGATTCGAACGGTATTCTTTTCCGGGGAGTGCAGTCAGATGGCTACATCACTGACACGGCGGGTGGCCGTGATGCTATGCACGATGGCCGTCTGCCTAATGCATGTGATAAATGTCATGAGCGAAAACGCTATCGAACCGAAAACAACGGCTGAAGACTCGGCTTCCGCCGAGCCGTATCTCATGGTTCTGGGAATCACACAAGACGCGGGGTATCCTCAGGCTGGTTGCCGAAAGCCGTGTTGTGCGCGCGCTTGGGCCGACCCCCAAAAACGGCGACACGCCATTTGTCTGGCGATCGTCGATCCCACAAGTGACGAGCGTTGGCTGCTCGAATGCACACCGGATTTTCGCGAGCAGCTTCAACAGCTTGACTCCATCGCTCCACCGAAGAGCGAGCTAGGAATCGACGGCATTCTTTTGACGCACGCTCATATTGGGCACTACGTTGGCCTGATGCATCTCGGCCGCGAGGTCATGAGCACCGATCGCGTGCCTGTCTACGCAATGCCGCGTTTGAAGCGATTTCTGGAGAACAACGGGCCTTGGAGCCAGTTGGTGGCGGCTGAGAACATCTCGATTCGGGAGCTGGCAGATGGCCGGACAATGAGACTGAACGAACGGATAAGCGTCACGCCGCTGCTCGTTCCACACCGCGACGAGTATTCAGAAACCGTCGGCTTTCACGTCCGCGGGCCCAACCGATCCGCGGTCTTTCTTCCCGACATTGAGAAATGGGATCGCTGGAAGATGAAGATTGAGGATGTCTTGAGTGAAGTCGATGTCGCGTATCTGGACGGCACGTTCTATGGCGACGGCGAATTGCCAGGCCGCGACATGTCAGAGATTCCGCATCCATTCATCGCCGAGAGCATAAAGCGATTCGCAAGCCTGCCCAAAGCCGAGCGAAACAAAGTGCGATTCCTACACTTCAACCACACCAACCCCGTCCTCGATTCGCAAAGTCGTGAGGCCGAAAGTGTCCGAACCGCCGGATACCATCTGGCTGCCGAGGGAGAGCGATTCAAACTCTAGATCGAGCGACAATGCAATGAACACGAACCATCCGCCGTCAGATGTGCGGATCCCGTCCAGTTTAGAATCGCACATGCAACGTCCGTATGAGCGTGTGGTGACCGAGCTGGCGGCGGCCTTTCCGAGACCTGTATCCGATCGCATGCACGACGCGTACTTTGTGTTCTCATTCCTGCGGACGCTGGATCAGGTTGACGAACTCAAATCCGCACGACCGTTGCTGGGCGAACCGGTTGATGTGGAATACGGCCCTGCCCAAAGCAGCCGCGTTGAGGACGAACCGCAAGCTCCGGAAGACGTGACGCGGCAATTGGTCGACTATCTTCGAGGGATGTTCATTCTTGGCCACCCACAAACCCAAATCAACGTGGGTCCGTCACCAACGATACCAAGCATCATCGGCGGTCTGCTGCCGTCGATCTATAATCCGAATCTTGTCAGCGACGAGTCATCGCGTCGAGTCGCCACGGCGGAAGTCGAAGCCGTTTCGATGACGGCGGATCTGCTTGGCTACGATGCTGAGAAGGCCGGCGGAGTCTTCACATTCGGAGGCACCGGCACGCTGCTGTACGCAGCCAAGATCGGACTGGAGAAAGCGTTCCCAGGAACTCGAAAAAAGGGGATCTCAACGCCCGGCGTCATTGTCTGTTCAGATCAAGCGCATTACGCCTGCCTCACGATTGCGAACTGGCTGGGCTTGGGTGAAGAGAATGTCATTCGCGTGGCGACCAGCGAAGACAACGAGATCAAGCTCGATAAGTTCGAGGCCCGATTGCGTGAAGTCATCGAGAGCGGCCGGCGAATTGCGTGCCTCATCGCCACAACGGGCACAACGGACGCTTTTGGTCTGGACGACCTCGAAGGAATGTGCCGCATCCGCGACCGCTTGGTTGACGAGTATGCGATGGACTATCGCCCACATCTGCACGCGGACGCGGTGATCGGCTGGGCATGGAGCGTCTTCAGGGACTACGACTTCGACCAGAACCCGCCTGGCTTTCGTCACCGGACGGTGCGTGCACTGGCTGGAACCAACCGTCGCATCCGGCACTTGCCGCTGGCCGACTCGACCGGAATTGACTTTCACAAGACGGGTTTCACGCCATATGTATCCAGCGCCGTGGTGGTGAAGGACCGGAAAGACCTGGGCCTTATCGCTCGCGACGAGGAGTCGATGCCCTATCTTTTTCAGTCCGGGCATTACCATCCCGGCAAGTTCACGTTGGAGACAACTCGGAGCGGGAAGGGGCCCATGGCGGCACTCGCCAACCTGCGTCTGTTTGGAAAGAAAGGCCTGCGTTGCCTGTTGGGCCATCTCGTGTCGATGGCCGAGGAATTGAGAGAGCACCTGGAAGGCCAGGCGGCAACAACGGTACTCAACGGCCGCAACTTCGGACCGGTGACGTTGTTTCGCGTCTATCCCGATGGCATCGATACCTTCACCATGCCGGAGGCGGAACGAAGGGACGCGAATCTGCGCGACCAGCTCAGAAACCACAACGAATACAACCGCCGCATCTTTGACTTGGTACAGCAAGACGCGTTGAAGGGCGAAGGGGTGCTTCTCTCGCTCACAGATTGTTTTCGCATGACCGACTATGGCGAACCGGTCGTTGCGTTGAAGTCCTATATCATGAGCCCCTCCTCTCGTGAGGAGCACACAGACGCCGTGCTGCAGTCGTTGAGGAAGGCGCGTAGAATCATCGACCGTGAGTCTTGATCAGGAGTCGACGATCGTCGTGGCGGCAGTGGAATCGCCGTCCAATCTCTCGAATACTCATCCCGTCGCGTTGGGCCCGCCGAATGCGCGCATAATCTCCACGGTTCGCGGTACGGGCGGACGAGCCCGCGCGACGCCTGTTCGTCGTCGATGATCTCCTCTTTGGCGGGATCCCAGACGATCCTTCATCCCGTGCCGGGTCGCGACGGTTCTTAAGTGGATTGCGCGTGGCAGAATGATGAAGGCAGAATGATAATGCCCTCTCTTCTTGGTGGTTCATTATTCTGCCTCGATTGTTCTGTTCCAGCGTCGGAGTCTTACCTTCTCGGTGAACTGCCACGCAGATCCTGCGAAACAGATCCACCGTGAACTCGTCGGCCTGCGATAACATCTTGGTGGCGGTGTCGGAGTTGGCGTCACGGTTTGACGGGCGATACAATACGCTGAGTGAATAGCCCGCCACCCGAGGAACGTATTCGTCCCTGACTTCGCATTCGAGGTTCTATCATGGCACGCGTATCGGTTGTATGCACCGTTCTTGTTCAACTGTCTAGTTCCTGCCTTGCCTTTGACGGGCCTCAGTTCCCCGACGCTGCGAGTTCGGGCGTTTCGGATGAGAGAAGGTTACACGCGGATGAGAAGGGCCGCTTGCTGTTTCGCTCGAGCTTTGAGCCAGACGTTAGTGTCGCACCTCCATTCGCCCATAACGGCCATTGGTGGCAAGAACTCGTGGGGCGGGACAAACGGAACGGCTACGCGTGGCCTGCAGATGTTCCCGCCGCCGCGCGAGTCTGGTTTTACTACTCCGTCCTGAAAAACAAAACCCTGGATGATTTCGTCGAGAGCCGGATCGAGCAAGTACCGGGTCCCCAGGGAGTGAGTACACATGCGCTCTACATGATGGCAAAACGGGATGACCCGGATACGTCCTCCAATACACGCAACTCACTGGAGCTCAGGATGGGCCAAAACAACGAATTGGAGGAGGCTTTCTGCCGTTACTGGATCAAGCTGCAACCCAATCTGAAAGACAGCCTGCACAACGAACCGTCCAGCCCGCATTGGCGCATGTTGATGGAGTGGTTCGAATCCGGCAGCGACTACCGCGTAGGTCTCTATATCCACCAGCCGCGCGATGGAGGTCGCCTGTACTGGCAGCTTCAAGGCCAGCAGCGCAACCCGGAAGCGATAACCGAGTGGCAGGAGATCAACAAGGATGTGCCCGTGCCGGCGGGGGAATGGTTCTTGCTCGAAGTCTACTTCAATCGCAGCACCGGCTCCGACGGCCGCTATCGAGTGTCGGTCAACGGGAAGCTGATTCTTGACCATCGGGGCAAGAACATGAAAGACAGCTCGCTTGGCACTTGGTGCCTATTCAAAGCCTATACGCCAAAGGCCGCCTTCGATCGTGGACCGGTCTTTCAATGGATCGATGACGTGGAAATCTGGTCCGCCGCGCAAAGGTGAGACATGCCCTATGTCAGCGACGTTGACGCTCGGATTGCTTACCCTTCGCGCGGTCGAAGTGCTTGCGGACGAACTCGACGGGCGTCACCGGCGCGGCGCCCTCTTCGTGCCGACGGAGTTGGCGGCTACGGGCGACTTGGTATTGAACGATGCACTCGATCCCCAACGGGTCCATTCGCTTTTTGAGCGCGATGCCGAATTTCGGGTGGTGAACGATCAGGCCCAGTGGGCTTTCTGGAGTGACGTCCGCGTTGGGACGGGGCTCCCAGTGATCACGGACGCCCCATATTCTATACTGAGCGAAGAATTCAGACAGTCCCGCTAGTCGATCACCAACCAGACTATCACAATTGCTGTGACGTTACCTTGGTTAATCGGCTGGCTGCGGACAACCATGCGTCACCAGCCAAAGAAACCCTGACCCTGAAGGAGATAGCAATGCATCGGCGCGATTGCCTGAAGGCTCTAGCGAAACACGGTTTCTCGATAATGTTGCCGCTCGTTGTTTTGGCCATGACGATTGTTAGCTTGGCCCAACAGCAAGCCGCGCTGGGCCAACAGAGTCTGGAGAGGCGAAAAGAGTTCCTGAAACGATTGATCCCATTGTTGACGCTGGAACGAGACGAAGACGGTTCCGATCCGCGCATCTGGATGGAGCGTCAGAGTTGGAAAGAGTGGCTGGAGACGACAGGAGAGCTTCCGCCTGATTTCGACACGATGCCCGCCGATGCGGACCTCCCCAACCCATTGGTGGTTGAAAAAAATGGCAAAGAGATTCCCATCACAACCAATGAGCAATGGACGAAGCAGAGAGAACTCCTCAGAGGTCACATTCAGCACTGGTTGTACGGCAGTATGCCTCCCGCCCCAGGGAATGTTCGAGGCACGATGCTGAATTCCACGAAAGATGGGAAGACAACCGTCAACGAAATAGAACTGGCATTCGGCCCAAACCACGCCGCAAAGCTGACGATCGAATTGATCATCCCAGAGGGGGAAGGCCCATTTCCGGTCTTTATGACTCAGTGGAATCATCGTGGATGGGCGTCGATCGGGGTGCGGAGAGGCTATATGGCCTGTATCTACGCAGGCGCGGACAGCAAGGACGACACGTTCTATTATCGCAAGCTCTATCCGGAACACGATTTCCTGGTTCTGGCGAGGCGCGCCTGGGGTGCGATGAGGTGCATTGATTATCTTCACACTCTGCCCTATGTGGACAAAGAAAGAATCGCGCTGGCGGGTCATTCTCGCAACGGAAAACAATCTTTGATCGCAGCAGCGTTCGACGACCGAATCAAAGCCGTCATACCGTCCAGTCCGGGATCTGGAGGCGAGATGCCAGCGCGTTTCGACCGCGACAATTTTTGCGCAGGCAACATGT
>JADHUC010000018.1 GCA_016784735.1 Pirellulaceae bacterium
CACGTGGTCCGGTCGGGAGACCGGACCACAACTTGCGACCCGCCCACAACCTTGCCGCCGCCCTACGCCTATTACCGACTACCGCCCACCAGTTCCTCGACGAACTTGCGTGCTTTCTTGGCTTCTTCGAGCGTCTGGGCCGGGTCGCCGGGGGCGAGGGTCTCGATGATCAGCGGGCCGTGCGTGAAGCCGCCCTTCCCAAGCCGTGCCATGAGCGCCGGGAAGTCCACTTGGCCCGTGCCGGGCGTGAGAGCTACGTTTTTCGGGTGCTTGTAGTCCTTGACGGACATACCGGTGATCACGCCGTCGACCGTAGCGGCGTCCTGGACTGGATCCACTTCGCCATTGGAGTAGTAGTAGATGTTTCCGGGGTCGTACATCACGGTGAAGTTCTCGTGGGCAACCAGTTCGGCGGCCTTGCGCAGTTGCGGTCCGGTGCCCGTCGTGCCACCGTGGGGCTTGAGCACGATAACCACACGCCTCTCCGCCGCGTAATCGCAGCACTCGGCGACCGTCTTGCAGCAGACCTCGTAGGTCTCCTCGTTGCCCATGTGCGCCAGCAAGACCGACCAGGCACCGGCGGCGGCGCAGTTGTCGATCATCTTATGCAGGCTTTCTCCGCCTTTGTCCAAGGGAATACCGCCGCCGTAGACGTTGGTGATCGTCAAGTCGCGTTTCTTGGCCTCCTCGCCCACCTCCCGGGATTCCTCGATCGTGGTCGCGGGCGCGATAACACGTCGGGTCTTCGTTTTGGCGCCGGTCAAACCGATATACTTGAAACCGGCTTCGGCAATCGCGTCCATGCCAACACGATAGTCGTATTTGGACCAAGGACGTGTCCAGCAGCCGATCTGCCAGCCTCGGTCTTCCAAGTATGGCATCGCCGCGCTCGTGGCTCCGGCGGCAAGGTGAGGGGCGACGAGGCCCGTGGCTCCCGCCGCAAGCGTCCGGGCAAGAAATCTCCGTCGGGTAAGTTGGTCTGATTGAAGCATGAAAACGGTCTCCTTCTTACGTCAGGAACGATGGTAGTAGGCCAACGGCGTTTCGTCTCGTAGCCCAGGCCCTAGTCTCCGCTCACCGTGCCCTTGGACAGCGCCCTGGCTGTGGCGTTGATGATCGCTTCGGAGGTAATCGTTGCTCCGCTAACGGCGTCGATGCCTTTGACGCCTTGTTTTTCGACGATTTGCCTGGGCGTGTCGGAGATGGCCGAATAGAACTGCTTCTCCTTGTGCGACGTCACCTTCACCGATTCGATGCGGCCACCGCGGACGGCAACCTCGACATGCAATTCGCCGGCGTACGCAGGGCTGTGATCCCGGTAGGTTCCGTCAGCCACTCGCTTGAGGTCCAGACTATCGAAGATTCGAATTCCGTCGATGTTGGCGCGGGCGCGACTGTGGTTGCGTTGGACGCGTTGAGCTTGCCGGCCCGTTGCCGGCACCTTCAGCACCTTCTCGTAGTAACTGGTGGCCTTACGGGAGTCCCCCGCGATCCGGCACGCGTCACCTGCGTACAGATAGGCCATGTCCGGGTAGCCACCGCCTGCGAAGGCTTCGGCCAACTGAATTGCTTTGTCGGTTTCTCCCATGTCGGCCCAGAGCTTGATCGTGTTACTCCATGCAGGCAGCCGATTCAGCATCTCCACAGCCATGTTCTTGTTACCCAGCTTCCAAAAACACCGAGCCAGCTTCACGCTCTGGGGCGACTGGCGGGCGCCGTCCAGGCCGGCACGGCGCCACCAAAAGGCGGCTCGCCCGTAGTCTTCTTCGAAGTCGTGGTACATCCTGCCCAGTTCTCCCATGACGCGGTTCAGCTTTGCCGAGTCGTTCTCGTGGTGCTTCAGCAAATGGTGCATCAACCGAATACCTCCCCGCCAACGTCCGGGATTCGGGTTGATGACGTCCCAGATGTACTGTCCCATATTCTTCTGGGCGTTCCACTGTCCCGGTGGCTTCTGCGGCCACGACAAATCGAGCGTCTGGGGATAGTCCAGTGGGGTCGATTCGTACCAATCCGGCGGCGTACGCCCAAGTTGGTCGATCAACGATTCGATATCCGCCTTCGTGCGCCGGTTGCCGGACCGGGGCCGTTTGGTCGTCTTCGAGGACGTGGACGATCCGGTCGTCGACGAGCCCACGGGCTTTTCGTTCAGGATGTACCTCTTGGTCCCCAGCGTGACGGCGTGGATTTGGCTGTAAGGGTAGACTCTCGAATACGGGCGACCGCCGAGCAACCGCTCGAACGTGACTTTCTTGGCCGCCTTGTCGATGTCAGTGACCTTGCCGTCCACTTTGGCTCCGCTCAGCAGTTCAATAACGTCCGCCGAGGCGATGGGTGTGGCAATCAGAAGCAATACGAAGGCCAGCATCGCTGGCCGAGATAGACTACGCGGGGCACAAAATACGACCATTCCTTTGTTTCCTGAGATGCAAGGACGAATCTGGGACCATTTCAATCCATTCGAGCATAAACCAACTTCCGCGGCCTTTCCATAGGCCGACTCAGCCGCTCGTTCCGAGTGAGCCCCCTCAATCGGTTCCCCCTGCTTTCCCAGTGTCCGTCGTGTGCGCAATGATCTTTAGCTGCAATTTGTTGATCAGATTGGCGCACTGCATCAGAAAGATCAAAAAGGACCGATCCCCCCTGAGTTCCGCATCCGTAAGCTCGTCCAATGCATCCAGCTTGATTCGGGTCACCTCTTCGAGATACTCTGTCAATCGCTGAGGATCCGTGACGCCCATCTGCGCGGACTCTATGGCGATCGTACGGTCGACGAACGAATCCAGTCGAACTCGATTGGCCACAATCTCCGCTTGCCGCTGTTTCTTGACGCGACGATAGCGAAGCCTCCAAAGCAAGTAGAGGCCAGCGCACAACGCCATCAGGAGTTCTTTGGTCGCAGCCATCGACTGAACGACACCTCTCAAGTAACCATAGTCGAAGGGATAATAATACTCTAAAGCGGCTTCATGTACCGGCATACCATGGAGGTAGTCCTTCGCCTTGTCCTTCGGGATCAGATCGGGAAACTCGCGACCGAGGTCTCCCTGGTAGAGTGCATCCAAGGCGGCTCTGACTAATTCGGGCGGAGCATCACGTCGAACAATCAGGTACGCCGTCGTGGCAACCGTCTTGACCTCCCGGTTTGGAACGGCCTGACCTTTCTCGTCTCGAAACGATCCTTTGTGAATGGTGTGCGTTACAAAATGAGTGTGCCGGTCGGCGATCGCGTCTGCGTCAACTGAAAGGTACTGGTACTCGCTGTTCCTCAGACGCTTCTGCAGCGCCTCGCTGAACATGCCGGTCGTCGAGATGACGACATCCGTCGTGGCAGTTTCTTTCTCGCTAAACCGGACTCTGTTCGTGTCGATTCCATAGTGCTCCAGTACCTCATTCGCACTGATCCGCATCCCTGAGTCTATCCTTCCGGCGTAGACTTCGGCCTCATCCTCCACCAGGATTCCGCGCAGCAACTCACCGGTTAGTTCGCGTGCCTCGCCATTCAGTTGGCGAATAGTCCGCTCCTTCACAAGAACATGCACAACTTCGCGATACAAAGGTGCCACGACCGCCGTGTCGTTCAAATCGACCGTTCCGCCCTGATACATGCCCAGCTCGGCCAAGTGATACTCGATCTTCTTGACGTTTTCTCTTGATCCATCCGTTTCAAGCACGCGAGCCATTTTCCGCGGGAGTTGACCGCTCAGAACCGGGCAGAACTTCCGGCCAAAGACATCGTAACTGGTCTTATCCGGCGCCGTTGCCATACGCAGGTCTCTGGGAATTCGATCTCTCCTCACAAGCCAGAGGGTGAGGAACAGTACGGCGATCAGTGCGGGAATCGCGATGCCCGAAATTGCAATCCACCGTCTTGCACCCAATCTAAGAAGACGCGACAAACCGGGGATGACGTCTGGCTCGGCCGAAGCTGTCTCGGCCGCGTCACTCGGCGCGGTGAGACTTCGTTGGGTGTCGTTTTCGGGCGCGGGCGACTGATCGTGTTCCATGACGACCTCCATCTCTGATTAGAGAATACTGGGGGCGGACATCCACCAGTCTACCAAGCCGGGCGGCAGTTTCCCAATTCATCGCACGAAAAATGCGAACGAGTCGCCGGCTTCGTCAGTTTTGCCCAATTACAGAGTGCTGCGTTTTAGCCGACTGGCAAGGTGAGAACCGGCTTCGTGCCGGTTGCGCCACCGCCGGCTTGCAGTTCGAACAACTGCATCAGAAGTGTGAACGTCGCTTTAGAGTCGTGGTCGCGATCGTCGATGTAAAACCAATAGCCCCGGTAGTGCACAGCAACCGCGGCGCAAAGAGGCTTCTTCTTCTGGCAATGAACGTAGAGCAAGTCATCCGTGAGCTGCGCCCAATCGAATGGTACGCCTCGTTCGTCCAGCGTCGTCACGACCAGCCCTGCCGCCTCGTGTTCAAGCGGGACACGAATTGCATGCGAAAGATAGTACATCGTTCCCATCAGCGACCGTGGTTCCAGATCCAGTTCGTGGCGTCCGACCTTTTCCATGTTCTCGAGTTTGAAATGCTCTTTGAGTCTTTTTTCATCAGTGTCCGACAGCAAGTCAAGGTCCCAACTCAAAACCAGCCGGTCTCCCGGGCCGGTCAAGATGTAGTCGTCGGGGTACTCGAGGATGCAATCGATCAATTCTTCATCGAGTTCCCTACAAGCGAGCAACGTAAGATCTCCGAACTCTCCGGGGACAGTGACAAACGGTTTGGCCTCGTCTCCATCCGTTTCGGCCGCGTTTCCGCTGTCCGGATCGGGAGCCGCGTCCGGTTCACGCCACCGTACTCGAATTGGCGCCTGCTGCCCTAGTCTCCTTACGTCCTCAACGAAGTTCTGGAACAGTTTTTCCTCGCGGTACGTTTCTGCTATCGTTGAACTCAGAGCAATTTTCTCGGCGGCGATAGACACTCTTTCCTGCTTTGGCTGGATCTTCCAGCCTTCGCGCGCTGCCGCCACGATGGCGTCCGAATCGACCGTGTCCGGAGGAATCGCTCCGGATAACAACTTCTCCGAAGGTTCGTAGCCTATCCTGAGCTTGCCGTCGACTTGAAGATCGTGTAGCAGTTCCACAATCTGCTGAAACTCGAAATACTCATCCTGGGATATGTCCCTGGGCGTAGCGCCGGACGCACGTCGTGCGTTTTCCATGCCGTTCAGGTCCTGCACGGCCATCCTCAGAACCCGATCCACATTCCACCCGGAACGGACCAGCAAGATGATTGTGTCCTCGCCAAGCGGCGAGATCATCCGCTTGACAAACTCTTGGCCTTGCAGCGGGTCGTAGGTGGCAGTCGGCCGTTCGGCCACGTCAACGTCTGCCCCGAAGTTCAAGAAACTCGAAAGCTTCGTTTCTTTGATGCCGCCACTGACGAACGCGCCTTCGCCGAACGCAAACTGCGTTGATAGGCTGCTCAACTGCATGAAGGAGGGAACATCTCGGTACCGCAGACGCACCAAGTTCAGAAGTAGCTGTTCGCTAGCAGTGGTCTGGATAACCTGATTGTATTTCTGGCGGCTGTGTCGCAATGCTAGCGGACCTGCACAGCCTGCTGCCGTCAGCAATAAACATAGCCACGACCAAGTTCTCAGAACTCGGGAAGGCCGCATGGCGGACTCGCTGATCTGATGAGACTGTGCGTAAGAGGAGAAGAGGCCTCTTCCGTCGTCGTCAATATGGGAAGGCTGCTTTAGGCAAAAGTCGTTATTCTCGGCCATTTTGCTCCGAACTACTGGTTCTGCAGATGCACCAGTCGCCTTAAGATCCTTGTCTCTATTGATGAGGCACGGATAATGGGAGCCGGGTATGTATTCCCGCGCATCGAGTATTGTGTCTCGTGACGTACGAACTACGAGCCAGGACGTTGATGAGGAGACCATCATGATACGTGCAATCCGAAGCCACAGTTTGTGTGCGGCGATCGTTCTTGCAGCACTTCTGTGCTTGCCCACGACAGTCCCAAGTGCCGCAGACAATTCCGGCCGTGGCGACGATGACGGTCTGGCTCGACAGATCCTCGAAGAAGCGGGGACCAAGGGCGGATTGATCGTCCATTTCGGCTGCGGCGATGGGAAGCTCACTGCGGCGCTCGGGACTGGTGACAGCTATCTCGTGCAGGGGCTGGACACCGATCCGGCGAACGTGGCCAACGCACGCAAGTACATCCGCGAGCGGGGCATGTATGGCAAGGTGTCGGTCTGCACTTGGTCCGGCGATCGACTTCCGTATGGCGACAACGTGGTGAATTTGGTTGTGGTGGGAGATGCGGGATGCGAGATACGGGATGAGGAAATTCTGCGTGTGCTCGCGCCACGTGGTGTCGGCATTCTCCTCAATCGGAATGCGGAAATCGAAAATCGGAAATGGGTCAAGCCTTGGCCAGCAGAGATCGACGAATGGACGCATTGGCTGCACGATGCCAGTGGCAACGCGGTTGCCCGTGACCGCGTGGTTGGCCAGCCGCGGCACATCCAATGGGCGGCGCGACCGCTGTGGTCGCGGCACCATAATACGACGCCTAGCTTGAACGCGGCGGTTTCGGCCCGCGGACGGTTCTTCTACATTGCCGACGATGCGCCGCCCGAGGTCGATAACTCGCTGCCCGATCGTTACAGCCTTTTCGCTCGCGATGCCTTCAACGGCGTGCTTCTCTGGAAAGTGCCCATCGACTACTGGGGTTGGGAAGCGTGGGTGCAGACCATGTACAATAGCTTCATGTTGGGACGCCACATGCATCCTACGCAAATCCAACGTCGTTTGGTGGCGGTAGGCGATCGCGTCTACGTAACGCTCGGATTCAATGCACCCGTCAGCGAGTTGGACGCCGCTACCGGCCAACTCCTTCGGAGCTTCGATGGAACGGAGAATACATCGGAGATTCTCTGGTACGACGGTCGATTGGTACTCGCGGTGAACAAGGAGCCGCAACACGCCGGCTACAGCGAAGAAGATCCGCCGACCAAGAAAGAAGTCAAGGTGCTGGACCTAGACTCCGGCGAGATCACTTGGGGTGTCGGCGACTTCGTAGGCATCAGCGTCCGAGGCTCGCCTGTCCAACGGGTCACGCAGTTGACCATGGCCGTTGGCAAGGAAGGGGTCTTCTTGATCGAGGAAGACTGCCTGGTCGGTTTGGATCTTGCCACAGGCAAAGAGCTTTGGCGCGTGCCTCGGCCACCACGCCCCGCGGAGAAAGTGGTCGACGGCTACCGCAACGACCATACGAACCTGTGCACGCTGGTCTATTACGATGGCAAAGTGATCTTCGGTCAACCGCGCGAACAAGACAGGAGGCCCCCTTGGAACAGCACGCAGCCATCAGACTTGCTTGTGCTGGACGCCGCCAGCGGGGACGTCATCTGGACGAAGGAAGTTGGTAGCTGGGAATACGGCACGCCCATTGGCATTTACGTCACCGGTGGGCTGATCTGGGTTCACGATCGTCCGGAGGAAGGCTACCGGTTCGTGGGCCTTGATCCCAAAAGCGGCGAAGTCAAGAAGAGCTTTCGGACCGGCGCCATGTTCAACGCAGGCCACCATCACCGCTGCACGCGCAACAAAGCGACCGAACGGTTCCTGATCACTTCGCGCCGCGGCGTGGAGATGCTCGACTTCGATACCGGCGGTATGAAAGTGAACACATGGATTCGCGGCGAGTGCGGATACGGGATGGTGCCCTCGAACGGACTCTTGTACGTGACGCCACACCCGTGTCGGTGTTTCATCGAGGAGAAGCTAAGCGGTTTGTATGCGCTGGCTCCGGAGGTTTCGGGTGTCGGTGTTCAGGTTTCAGGAAAGAGGCTAAACAAAGGACCTGCGTACGGTGACGTTTCCCCGACACCTGACACCCGACACCCGACACCCGGATCCTGGCCCACATATCGCTGTGATCCGTTCCGTAGCGGGGCGACGGGAAAGGTACCTGCCGAGTTGCAGCAGGCCTGGCAGGCGGCGATTGGCGTCGGCCCAAGTGCTCCGGTTATCGCAGGTGGCAAGGTCTTTGTGACGTCGGTCGAAGAGCATCGCGTTTGTGCTTTGGATGCTGCGAGTGGACGGCAAGAGTGGACGTACACGGCCTGCGGCCGCATCGACACGCCGCCAACTGTTCATTGTGGTACCGTGCTGTTCGGGTCTCGCGATGGTCACGTTTACTGCCTGCGCGCGTCGGATGGCGAGCTTTGCTGGCGGCTGCAAGCGGCGCCGCAGGAGCGTCTGGTTGTGGCATACGGTCAAGTCGAATCGGCATGGCCCGTTCCGGGCAGCATCCTGGTGGTGGACGACATCGCGTATTTCGCCGCAGGGCGATCGTCGCATCTGGACGGAGGTATCCATGTTCTTGCCGTCGACCCCGCGACGGGCGAAGTCCTGCGCGAGGAGGCCGTGGTGGCGGAGGATCGGTTGTCGCAGAAAGAAGGCGGCGCGGGCGGTGCCTTGTCCGACATCCTGGTGTTCGACGGCAGCGCTGTCCGCATGAGGCAATTGCAGTTCGGACTGGTCGACGGGGGAGGATCTGCAACAGAGCGAGAAAAGTCTGCCAGACTGCACGTATCGGCCACCGGTGGTCTTCTGGACGACACGTGGTTTAATCGTATCCACTGGACAGTCGATCGTCGTCCTTTGGGGCAGCTTGTGGTAGTGGATGATTCCTCGGTGTACGGAATCCGCGCATATCAGCGACCCGGTGACGTAAACGCCCACTTCAAGCCGGGTACCCAAGGCTACCATCTGTTCGCCTACGATCGCCGGCAACCAAAGGTCGACGGCGCTGCGAAGCAAGGAGCACAGAAGAAGCCGAAGCGAGGCAAAACGCCATTGGTGGATCGTTGGTCGGTACGTATACCGGTCCGCGCGCAGGCCATGGTGCTGGCCGGCGACGTGCTTTTCGCGGCAGGGACGCCCGACGTGGTCGATCCGGACGAACCCTGGGCCGCCTACGACGGTCGCCGCGGCGGCTTGTTGTGGGCCGTTTCTACCAAGGATGGCAGCCGACTCGCGGAATACAAGCTGGACGCTCCGCCCGTCTACGATGGCATGGCCGCGGCCGACGGGCGGCTGTTTGTGTCGACTGTGGACGGCAAGGTCGCGTGCTTGAAGGGCCGCTGAACGAACTTGCGAGTCCTACTGGGAAGTCGTTGCTTCTCCGCTCGCCTCAGTCACCGGTCATGCAGATAACACGGCCGCCGGTGGTCGAAAGGAACAGGCGACCGCCCGCAACGGCCATGCCATCGAACGTGGGTTGGGCATCGAGTTCGTACTTGGATAGCTCTTGGCCGTCTTTCGCCGAGAAGGCCATGAGCAGGGCACCGCTCCTGTCGTCAAACGTGGGCTCGACGGCCCCATCCCCTGGAACGATCGGGGGACCCGCAGCGAACAGAACATCGCCGGCCAACACCATCGCTCGGATCACCAGCGGCACTTCGCAAGACCAGTGATACGTTACCTTGGTGGGTTTGAAGTTCCTGGTCAGTGCCAAGTTATTGTTCTTGATCTGACGTTTCCCGGTCAGGGGCATGACTTGCTGATCGGCCCGGTACAGATGCAGCGCCACGTCGCTCAAGCCCCGGTCCCCGCCACCGACTCGCTTTCGCCCGAATCCGTATACCGATGTTTCATCCAAAACCAGAAGCCGGCCACTGGGGACGTAATTGCCGACAACTGCCCATCCGCTCGCTCGGCCATAGACCTTCGTGCCGTACACCCAATACGTCCGGTGCCACCAATTGTCGTCCAACAAACCGGCGGAACTGTACAGATGCGGCACATTCGGTTCCAGCTCGATGCCGTTCGTGTCGAGTCGCTTGTCACGGAGGAAGATGTTCTGCCCGTCGCAGGCAAGCACATCAGGCAACGCGCCGGGCATCTCGACATCGTCCACCAGAGCCTCCGGCTGCTCGCCCGTCTCCGGGTCGCGGCTGTAGAAACAAGTTTGCCCCAACTGCTCGCCGGTCACGGGGTCCAGCCGATTCAGGTACATGCCGCCATCCAGATACGACGACCGGCCTGCCGTGCAATAGACGACGCCATCGTGTACAAGCACACTGCCCGTCACGGGCCAGACCGATTCGACCTGCCCGAACGCTACGGTGCGTCGATCCTGGGGAGCGGCGAGGAAACGCCAGACAAGTTCGCCGTCCGTTAGACGCACGCAGTAGACGTAACCGTCCGCCGATCCGAACAGAGCCAAGCCTTGGAAAATCGTAGGGGGACTATCTACGCGGCCGCCGACCGTGCGACTCCAAACCGGCGTGCCGTCAGCCGCATTGATCGCATGGACCGTATGAGTGTCGATCGACGCGACAAGCACCTTGCCGTCAGCAACGACCGGGCTCGTGAGCTGTGACCCGAGGCCGCATTCCCAGGCGGGATGCAGTTTGGCGCCCAAGGCCGACGTTGTGTAGCCGCTGCGCGCGGCGTCGCGTCGATAGGTTGGCCACGAATCGGGTGTCAGGTGTCGGGTGTCGGGTGTCGGGGAAACGTCGCCGTACGCCGGTCCTCTGTCCAGTCTCTTTCCCGACACCTGAACACTGAAACCCGAAACCTCCCGCGCCGCCGGTGCCAACGCCCAAAGGCCGCTTAGCTTGCTCTGGATGTAGCAGGCGCACGAGTGGGGCGGTGCATAGAGCAACCCGTTTGCCGGCATCACACCGTACTGGCAACTGCCGCGGAGCCAGCAGTGACGCAGCGGCTTCTCGCCTTGCAGGTCGATCAACTCGGTTCCCGTTCTGCCAAGAAAGATGAAGCGATCCGTGGCTTTGTTCCTGTAGCAACGATGGTGATGTGTCGTGGTGAAGGCTGCCGCTGTATCGAACTGTCGTTTCACCTCGCCGGTGCGCAGGTCGCGTCCTTCGGTGAAGTCCATGCTCGTCAGGTTTGGAACGGTGCTGGTCCAAACCAGTCCATTTGCGACGAAGACGTCCGAAGGTGCGTTGAATCCCTGCGCGGTCGTCGTACGCCATAACTCACTGCCGTCGTCTGCGGATAGTGCGATCAACTCGCCAAGCGAATCGTCGCCGCGTTTTGGTCTGGCAGTGGGAGTCCACTGGATCTGGGCGCGAGTGGTTTCCGAGGGCCCGTCGGTGGACGGCGCGGTGCAGTCAGCGCTAAGCACAACGCCGTCTTGGACGACAAGCGTAGGTGCGGACCAGCCGAGCCGCTTGGTCCGAGTTGGTCGGGGTACGCGCCAAAGCTCCTTGCCGGAGCGGGAATCCAGACAGATCACGCCGCCGATGCCGTGGAAAAAGACGCGGTCGTCACTGACGCAGAGTGTCGTCGGTAATAGTTCGCGAGTATCTTCGTCGGACTTCGTCCAGATGGTCTCTCCCGACTCGGCATTGATCGCTCGGATATGTTTGTTGCGCGCGGGTGGGCTCGGGCTGCCGCGTCGGGTGGACATGGCATACTGTTCTTCGTCGATCTCACCGACCACGACGTATAGGACTCCGTCTCGAAGGAGGATCTCGACCGTGCCTTCCGTGTCGCTGTACGTTCTGGCGACACGGCCGGTTCGAGCGTCCAGGGCCGTGAGCGGAGCACCGTAACCAAGCGTCACGTACACTCGGTCGCCCACGGCAACCAGCCGTCGCGACAGTTCGGTTGGGCCGCTGCGGAAGGGCCGCAAGTGTCCTTCCCACGAACTGACGGGCTTCTTCCAGAGCACAACGCCGTTGTAGGCGTCGCGGGCGACGAGGAACCACTTCGGCGGCAGATTGATCGACGCGGTCGGTCCTTCGTCCACGATGGCGAACAGACGACCACCCGACGTCACCATGGCGCTGGTGCTGGAAAGATGATTGTGATGCCTTGCCCACTTCGGCCCGCCGACCCATTGGACGTGAAATGGCGACCCCACAACGCTGTCGTGGGCCACCGCATTGTTGTCAGGTCCGTGCAGGTAATGTGTCCACTCGTCGGTTTGCTCGGGCCGAGGTTTGCGGATAGAGGTTTCGGGTGTCGGGTTTCGGGTGTCGGGTGAGATCTTCAGCAGAGCCCCCCCGGGAGCCAGCACACGCAAGATCTCCTCATCCCGTATCTCGCATCCCGTATCCTGCATCACAACCAGATTCACCGAATTATCTATGTACGGCAGGCATGCGTCGGTCAGGTGGTCGATGGCAACTCTGCCGTACAGGCCCAACGAACGAATATGCTCGCGGGCCTTGGCAACGTTTGCCGGGTCCGTGTCCAGGCCGTGTACGAGGTAGCTGTCGTTGGCGTGCAACGCCGCAGTGAGGATTCCATCGCCGCAACCAAGGTGGACAACTAGCCCACCTTGCACGCCTGTGGCTTCGAGAATACCGTTGGCGACCTCGGCGGACGAGGCGATCGTTTTTTTCTCTTGGCAAATACCAATGGTCGCGACGATCAAAATAGCGGCTGTGGTCACTATCGCGTGCCCGTTTTTCATGACGTTTTCCTTCGTTGAAGACCGCCTAAAGGCGGGACTACGAACTGATTTATGCGTGACTCTAGATTGTATTGGCTCGCCAGCCGGTTCGCGAGCCTGCATCACGAGAACTACTTCGAGGGAAGGCAGCAGAAACCGGCGTGCAGTACAAGTAGCGGATCGTTGTCTTCTTCTTCGATGCTGCCAAGAAAGGCAAGGGAGTTGAACGTACGCTAGACAAGGCTCGACACGATTTCGTTCAACGTCTCTTCGAGGTCTGCGTCGCTGACGGAGTCATCTGCGATTGATTCGGGTGGTGCGTCGTCGCGTCTTCGGCCGACTGTTTGGTATGACTGAACGGCAGACTGACGTTGCAGTTCCCGGTCGTGGCTGTTGTCGGCAGCCGTTGGTGACGACTGCTGGACTGGTTCCCCTTCGCCTTCAGCGACCGACGAAGATGCCACATGCGCGGCCCAACTCCCTTCGCCCTCAGCTTCGACGACCCACCGTGGACCGAAAGTGTTCAGATCGGTGATCACCATCAAGGCGTCCAGCGGAGTCACGTCCCCTTCGCCTGAACAGTCTAAATACGGGGGCGGCTCGTTTGGCGCGACTGGCGGCACGGGCAGCGACTGCGAACTGTTGGCAATCAGGTAATTGACCACAAGTAAGACGTCGAATGCCGTGATTCGGCCGTCGCCGCTAACGTCGTGTTTGTGAATCGGACATTGCCATGGCGGGACGACCCGGAAACTGTGAATGTACGTCTCGCCAGGCTCGCCTTCGTTGTTGTTAGGCCCTTCTGTCGGTGCGGGCACCGAGGACCCAACATACAGGCGAACAAGCCCGTCCTTGGCTCCAACGAGCAGGTCCGCTTTGCCGTCGCGGTTAGCGTCACCGACAAACGGTCGCGACCGCGGCGTTCCGTCAAGATCGATGGCCGCGCCGCCTGCCTCGATCGCCTGGTAGCCGTTGAACTGTGGCGCTGCGTCGGTCCCCGTGTTGGCGTAGAAGAGTAACTGCCCTTCCGTGTTGCCTACCACCAGATCTTTGCGCCCGTCGCCGTTCAGGTCCGCAACCGCGACGCTGGCCCTGCCCGTGGGCACGTCCTGTCCGGCGGCTGCATCCAGAACGATCGTTTCGCTACGAAAGTCTGCCGGTCCCGAGCCGGATTCGTTCAGTAGGACGCGGACGTTCCCATCCAGGTCGCCCAGCACTAGGTCGTACCGGCCGTCGTTATCCCAGTCGACGATATCCACGGTCGCCCGTTTGCCGACGTCGACAATACTCTTGCCACCCGCTTGCCCAACTTCTACCGGCTCGGGCGTGCCAAAACGAGGTTCTGCAATTGTGTTTTCGTTTAGGGCCACCTGTACGGTACCGTCGGCCAGGCCCAGTACCAGATCCTTCAATCCGTCCTGGTTCCAGTCGAAGACTCGGGGGAACACGCCCATGCATCCGCTGGCCGACACAGTAAGGTCGACTCCGCCGGACTGGGCGTAGAGGAAGGAGCCGTAGGCGGGTGCCGCGTTGGTTCCGGAGTTCAGGTAGACGCGGACCTTGCCTGTATCCAACGACGATTTCTCGCCGACAATCAGGTCCGTCAGACCGTCACTGTTCCAATCGGCCAGCGACGGTACGGAGTAGTCGACGGTTTGGATGTCGACTCCGCCTGCCTGGACCGTCTGGGCAGCGGAGAACGCCGGTAACCGGAAAGCGAGACCACTGCTTCCGCCACGCAACGTATTCCCCTCTGAATCTGTCAAGAGGCCTCCGTCCAACTGCAATTCGTACGTGGCTCCTGGCAGGGAGGCATCGAAGGAGAGGTTCAGAGTCTTTGTCTGGTCGTCGTACGAGAACTGGTTGGCAGCCAACGAAATGGGGCCGTCGGAGACGTCCACCAGCGAGACTGCGTTCAGGACCGAGCCATCGCCGATTGCGGCATCCAGACTCATCGACTTGGTGAAGGTGATGTCGAGGGAGTCGACCGGAGCTGCGGGCACGTCGACGATCGCCACCTTGGGGTGCGACGGAGCTTCCCCATTGCCGCCCGCGGCAGGTTCGACCGTGCAGATCAAACAGTCTTCGCCTTCCCAGCCGACGGCGCTAAGAAGCTGGCGATCCTCCAGACGCTCAAAAACAAGACTCCTGCCGAGACGGCCCCGCGCGTTCAGCCTTCTCAGTTGTTTTCGGGAGACTTGCGTATGGTGCCGGTGCTTCGCCATGAAAGAGCTTTCCCGCTGACGCGAAGATATATCGGGACCGTTTTGTCCGAAGCAGCCCAAAGGTAAATGCTATGCCGCACGACAGGCGCAAACGGCACGTTTCGCCCTGGTCAGTATATAATAATCGTATTGTTCCTACGTTCCCGTCCAGTCTATTGCTTTGACGCTGTCAGCTAGTGGAGGAGTTCCATGATCCGATTTCATGCTTCGCAGAAGTTGAGCACGGACGTGGTGTGGCGGAATGCAATCTCTGGAATGGTGTGCTTCGCCATGTGTGCACTGATCATGTGTGCGCCTCGCCTGAAGGCCCAGCAGGGCAACACGACTGTTCAATTGCCGACCTTCGGGGTGGCGATTGACGCTGTGGGTCTATTGAGCGTGAAGAGCTTTCCCGATCCACTCGGCCGTCTGCATGCCGCACGCGTGGCCGCAGCTCGGGCTGGGCTGCCTCGCGACATCGCAGTGCCATCGGACATGCGAATGGTTTCGCTCTTACGATTGGAGAAGGCCGTCGGCCGTGCCGTTGCCGCTGGCGGACAGCCCGACGAAATGATGCGAAATCTGGCTGGCTTGCAGAGTCTGCGGTACGTGTTCTTCTATCCGGACGAGCCGGACATCGTAATCGCGGGGCCTGCAGAAGGCTGGGTAGCGGACGCATCGGGGCGAGTTGTCGGTATCAAAACGGGCCGCCCCGTTTTGCGTTTGGACGACTTGGTTGTTGCGTTGCGAGCCTATGCACCCGGCAGCAACAATCGGCCATTCATCGGTTGTACGATCGACCCCAATCGCGACGGGCTGGCTCGACTGCAGAAATTCCAGCAGACGATCCCCCGGACGATTCCGCAACGGGCTCGACAACAAGTGGCCGCGCGCATAGCCCAGGGCTCGGCCGAAAGTCTTGGCATGGCCAATATCCGGGTATTTGGAATCTCGGCCAACACGCATTTTGCCCAAGTGATGATCGAAGCCGACTACCGCATGAAGTTGATCGGTGTCGGTTTGGAGCCGCCGCCGACGCGGATGACAACCTTCATCGGCGCTCTGACCGTGCCACAGCACTCGATGCTGCAGCGGTGGTGGTTCACGCCGCGATACGATTGCGTGCGGGTCACGAAGGATCGGCAGGCGATGGAGTTGGTGGGCGAGGCGGTACAACTGTTGGCGGAAGACAAGCTGGTGGGCCCCGACGGCCAACTGGCACCCGCAGCAGCCAAGCCCAGCAAAGCGAGCGAACTGTTCACCATGGGGTTTACACGCAAGTACCCGGAGATTGCCGCTCGAAGCCCGGTATACGCGCAACTCCGTAACCTGATTGACATGTTGGTTGCGGCGGCGTTCATTCGCCAACAGGACTTCTACGGCCAGGCGAGCTGGAATCTGGGGGTTCTCGGCGACGAAACCGCATTGCCTGTTCAGACGGTGCGTGCGGCTGAACGCGTGCCCTGTGTTGTCAATACGGTGTGGAAAGGCAATCGTCTGCTCTCGCCGGCAGGCGGCGGCGTTTCGATTCGTGCGGACGTGGCGCTCGAGCCCGATCGTCTGCTGGCCGACGAGAACGGCAAGGTGGCGGAGCGTTACCGTAACATCGGCCTGCCAGCCGACAAGAGCCGCTGGTGGTGGGATTAGCGTTTCTTCTGTCTTTTCTTCAGCTTTGCCTTTTTAGCCTCGGCATCCGCCTTCTGCTTGCGAGTCTTTGTCGGAGCGCCTGATTCTACTTTGCCGGGAGGCGGTAACAGTTTTCTTTCCGCAATGCCCCACAGGCTGGAAGCGATGAAGTAGACGCACAGGCCGCTGGCCACGCGGAAGAACAGGAAGCCCATGAAGATCATCATGAACTTCATGACTTTCTGTTGCATGCGCGACTGGTCATCGGTGGCCGGTGGCATGAACATCTTCTGCTGCGCCAAGAACAAGACAATCGTAAAGATCGGCAGGATGTTGAAATAGGGGCCGAGCCAGCCGCCCGATTCGCTGGCGAGGAAGCCGGGCATCCAGTCCTGCCAATAGAAGAGCATGTCGGGCCCGGCCAAATTCGAACACCATTCGACACCCGGTATGAGCGGAGCCTGCCGCAACTCGACATCGACGGACAGCGAGCGATAGAGTCCGATAAAGATAGGCAACTGGACGAACATCAACAGGCAGCCGCCGAAAGGATTGTAGTTGTGCTTGGCAAACAGCTCGCGCTGGGACGCCGCACGTTTTTCCATGTCGTTCTTGTACTGTTCCGCAATCCGCTTCATTTCCGGCGCCAACGCCTGCATCATCTGCGCGTTCTTGGCAGCCTTGCGGCTGAGCGGGATCATGCAACTTCGCACCAGCACGGTCAGCATGATGATGGCCAGGCCGTAATTCACGAGCGGCAGCCATTCGAACCAGTGCAAGATCGCCGAAAGCGGCTTGGCGACCATGCCGAACCAGCCATAGGCGATACATTCCTCCAATTCGTATTCGGCCAGCAACTTTGGTTGTTTGGGGCCGGCGAACAGGATGAATTCTTGCGTGTGCGCTTTCCCAGCGGTGATCGTATGAACGTCACTGATCAATCGGAACGAGACGTTGATGGTTTTTCGATCGGACTTCTTCTTTTCGCCTACATCACCGACAGGCATCGCAATTGCCTGCTTGAAGCGACGCCGCTTGGTATCGTCCCCCGTTTCCGACTTCAGAGGTACCGGCTTCAAAGCTACGGTGAAGAACTGCGTGTCGACGCCCAGATAGTCCAGTTCTTGCGATTCGTCATCGGGAAAGAGCGTGAGAGACGCCGTCTCGTTCTTTTCTTTGGCTTCGATCGTCTCGCTGTAGATCGCCATGGTACCCATCAGGCCGTGGCCGGATTTAGGCGTGCTCCAAAGAACGTCCCGGGCGCCCGCGGCGGAGAACTTTGTCGGGTGAATCTTGTTCGAGTACCACCAGCCTTCCAGCGGCAAGCCGTTGGGGCCATCAAGCCGATATGCGATCTGTTGGTCTGCGGCGCCCTCGTCCTTGTTGTGAATCTCGATTTCAAGCGTGAGGTGGTAGGATTTGTAAGTGTTATTGTCCAATTCGGCGTCTGGCGTTCGGGCCAGACGGTATCGCTTAACCAACTCTAACTTGCCCTCGACACCGATCTCCTTTAGGTCGTCCAGCAGAAAGTGGAACTCCACGGCGGGTCCCTTGCCATCGTCCTTGATCTCGACGACCTCCCAATTCTCCTCACGCAGTGATGGGAGTCCTGCCAACTCGTCCGAGCCGCGCTTGACAGACTTGCCGCCTACACTCTCGAGGGCAAACAGGAATGACTTCGGATCGGAGCCTTCCGGCCGTATGATGCTGAGCGGTTGGCGGATCAGCTCGATGGGGAGATTCCGAGTCACGGTCGCGCCGGCTGAAACTGGACGCGAAACGCTGACTCCGATCGTCTGGCCCGGCTTCGTGGTCGCCATGAAGTCCTTGAAGTCCGCCACGCTCTTAATCTCATCACTGTCGTCCCCCAATCTCACCTGCTTGATCACATCCTCAGGTTTCAGTCCGGCCTTCGCAGCCGGTGTACCGGGGCCGACGACGTTCACGCGGCATTCGTCGTTCGGTTCGCCGAGACCCAGATGACCGAGATAGCCGGCTTTGGCATTCAGTTCGCGAAACCGGAACGTTCCCGCCGGGCTCCGTTCGGTCAGTTCGATTCGTTCGACGGCTGCGCCCTGGCTATTGAAGGTGACCAGCAAGCGGTATGGACAGTTCGGGTCCATTGAGCCAAGCGTGACTCGCTCGTTCGCGACTTTCTCGCGGACTTCTTCCGGGTCGGCGGGGTCGGGTACATCCGGAGTTTGCGTCTTGGGTTTCGGCTTTCCTTCTACCTCATCCTCCGCGTCTTTGCTCGGGTCTTTCGGGGCGCCGTCGTCCTGGCCACCGGCGTCTTCGTCTGCCGGCGCGGCGCCCGCGTCCTCGGGCGGCTTATCGGCGACCGGTTTCCGCGGCGCCAGCGCGTTCTGATACATCATGTGCAGGAACAGCACCAGAGCGGCAAGCACCAGAAATAGAGCGAAACGCTTTTCCACGATTTAGAACCTCAGGCAGAAGGATTCACCGTCCGTCGCGCAGCCGGTCTCCTAAGAAATTGTCTAGCTCGGCAATGGCGTAGATCTTTTTCGCGGTCTCTTCAAACGGATATTCGACTCGACGAAATCGAACGGTCTGATCCTCCTGGATGACGTAGCAGGATCGCGGGTCTCCATCGCGAGGCTGGCCCACGCTACCCACATTGATCATCGCCTTGCGGTCTCCCAGTTGGCACACGTCGCCGATCTCGTCCGGCCGGCGAAAGAAACAATCCTCGGTCAGTACGCCGGGCACGTGTGTGTGGCCCTGGAAGCAGTATTGCTCGATGATGCAAAAGATCTTCTCGACTTTGCGCGGGTTATGAATGTCCTCGGGAAAAACGTACTCGTTCAACGGGTTGCGCGGCGACCCATGTACGTACATGAAGCCGTTCTCGCGAACGGTGCGGGGGAGTTCGCAGAGGAAGTCCCAGCGTTTCAAACTCGTTTCCCTATCTCCCGAAGAAGATTCCAGTTGGTCGCGCGTCCAAAAGATCGCCTTCTCGGCCCCGCTGCTGAACCCCTCGGGATCGAACAAAGCACCCTGATCGTGGTTCCCGAGCACAGCCTCGTCGAACTCGATCGCCATATCTAGACACTGGCACGGGTTGGGCCCGTACCCGATGATGTCGCCCAGGCAGAAGATCTCGGACACCTCTTCGGATTCGATGTCTGCCAGAACTGCGCTTAGGGCTTCCAGATTGCCGTGAATATCGCTGATGATCGCTCTTTTCAAGCCAACAGCCCTTCTTTTTTTGGGGGTCTATCGGCCGGCGTGCAACCGATCGCCCAGCATGTTGTCCAGGCTCTCCGTAGCGTAGATCTTCTCGGAGACAACGTCGATAGGGTATTCGACGCGTCGAAACAGGACGCGATCTTCGTCGAGTATCACATAGCACGAACGCGGATCATTGTCGCGAGGCTGACCAACGGAACCGACGTTGATCATCGTCTTGTCGCCAGTCAATTGATACTCGTACCCACAATCTTCCGGCGTGATGAACTCCATGTGCGACGTGAAGACGCCCGGTATGTGCGTGTGCCCCTGAAAGCAGTAGTTTTCAAAGAGGTTGAACAGCGCTTCCATCTTGCGCTGATTATATACGTCCTCCGGAAACACGTATTCGTTGGTCGGTTCGCGAGGCGACCCGTGGACGAACGTCATGGAATCCTCTGTCCGCGATCTCGGCAACTCGCCAAGGAAATCCCAGCGGGAATGAACGCGGTTGGCTCCTCCGGGGCCGTCGTCGAGTTGCTCGCGTGTCCAGTACACGGCGCGCAGGGCAACGGGATTGAAGCCGTCTGGATCAAAAAGGGCAGCTTGATCGTGGTTTCCCAAGATGGTGGCCTGGCATAATGTCATCACCTCGTCCAGACATTCGCAGGGATTTGGCCCGTACCCGATGATGTCCCCCAGGCAGTAGATGTCCGAGACGCCGTTACTGCGCACGTCGTCGAGCACCGCGCGAAGCGCCTCCAAGTTTCCATGAATGTCGCTAACTAGTGCTCGCTTCAAGACTTGCGCCCTTTCTGGTTACGCCCACAGCATACTGATCACCCATGTCGCTGCCCGCTTGGCGTAGACACAAACACGTTAATATAGTCCGGCGCTTCCTGAGGGTGCAATATCCCAGGAACTACGAGTTCGAAGGCAGCCTTCCAAGAAGGCAACCGTAGGGTAACAGTAGGAATTCACCAATCAGCTTAGCTTTCCGGCAGCCGCTCACCCTGCGTCCCAGGCAAACCACTGGGCCACGACCGAGAGCGACCCGTCTCGGAAGTCGTCCCGGCACGCGTGACGTTGGATCTTGCCGCTGGAGGTTTTCGGAATTGAACCGAAGCGTACCAGGATTATGCCGTCCGGCGGCAGATCATGCTCGGCCGTGACGTTCCGACGAATGGCTTGAATAACGTCCGACCAGTCCTTTCGCCGCGCGCGTTCCACTTCGCTGACGATGATCATTCGCTCGCGCCCGTTCATGTCCACCGCGAAGGCTCCGACGGCCCCGGCCTGTAGACGGTTGCTGGATCGTTCGACGGTCAGTTCGATGTCTTGCGGATATCGATTCACTCCGCGGACAATGATCAGATCCTTCAACCGGCCGGTGACGAACAATTCGCCTTCGTGCACGAAACCCAGGTCGCCGGTACGCAGGTACGTGCCGGAGATACTGTCGGCCAGTTTCGCCTGGAACGTCTCTTGTGTCGCGCCAGGATTGTCCCAGTAGCCCATGGCGACACTTGGGCTATCTACCCAAATTTCGCCCACGCGATCCTCGGGCAACTGGCGGTAGTACACGGGATCCACGATCCGAATTTGCTGTTCCGGAAGCACCTGCCCGCAGCCGATCAGTTTCCTTGCGTCTTCGTGGTCGTCGGCAACCGGGACGATGTGATGGTCGTCCAATGCCTTGCCCTGAAACGTGCGGACCACCGGCATTTCGCTCTTCTTTCCGCCGGTGACGATCAAGGTGGTCTCGGCCATGCCATAGCAGGGATATGTCGCTTCGGCATGAAAACCGACGGGGCCAAACCGTTCGACGAATTTCTCCAGCGTGGAAGCGCGGATCGGTTCTGCGCCGTTGAAAGCAACATCCCACGTGCTCAGGTCGAGTCCTTCAAGCTGAGCGTCCGTGACCTTCTGCGTGCAAAGATCGTATGCGAAGTTCGGACCGCCACTGATTGTCACGCGATATCGCGTGATCGCGCGCAGCCACCGCACGGGTTTCTGAAGGAAAGCCAAGGGCGACATCAGCACCTCGGGCGTCCCAAAGAAGGTCGGTGCAAGCACACCGCCCACCAATCCCATATCGTGATACGTGGGCAGCCAAAACGCGGCGACGCCGTTTCGCGCTGGTTCGAAGCCGTAGGCGATTATCGATACGTTGTGCATCATGTTGCGATGCGCCAGCATTACGCCTTTCGGGGTCCCCGTTGAACCGGACGTGTACTGGATCGCCGTCAACATGTCCCCGTGAATTTCCGGTTGCTCCCAGTCGTCGGCCAGATCAGTGGAAATTTGGTCGGTCGCCAGCCATGTAAGGTCCCTCAGATGCGGCGCCTCGTCCAGCAAACCGGCCACTCGATCGGTCACTCCGTGGACTGTCAACGCCGCCTTGGCTTCGGCGTTGTCGGAGATGGCCTGGACGCGGGCCATGTTGCGGTTTCTTCGCGGCGGATAGGCCGGGACGGCAACCACGCCGGCGTACAGGCATCCGAAGAACCCCGCCACGAAATCCAGGCCCGGGGGGTACAGTAGCAACGCTCGTTCCCCGGTCAGGCCAAGTATCTGCAACTTTCGGGCAACGGCCCGAGCCTTCTCGTCCAATTGCTCGAAGGTCCAACAGGTTTCGTCGAGCTCGCCGTCGTTCAAGAAATAGAACGCTGGGTTTGACGGTTGCACCTCTGCCCAGTAGCGCAGGCTATCCACCAATGTGGTGTTGGAGGGGGCATGAGGAGTAAAGAAACGATCGATATCCACGGTTCGGGCTACTCCTACGTCACGGCTTTCTGGTTTGCCTTCCGGCTCGGCGGTCGGGCAAGAGCCACGTCAGGCATAGGGCGAGCAGCGGGTGCGGGGATGGTCCAATCGGCAGAGGCGGGACGCCCAGAGTTTACGAAAGACCAAGTATTATAATAGGTTACCACGAAGCGTCGTCGTCGGCAAACCGGCTTATCCTCATTCGTTCGATCAGCGCAAAAGTAACGGTCTGTCCGGCAAGGAGATCCGGACAGACCGTTTGTCGTCGTAGCCTTAAGGCCAAGCCAACTTAGCGGACCAAGTTGGTGCTCGCGTGAATAACACGACGTTGGCTTCTCAGGAAAGCAGAGGGATCGACAACCGGAGCCGGGGGCGCCGGAGCCTCTTCAACTGCTTCAGTTTCTACTTTGCCTTCGGCACCGCAGCCGCACTTGGCCTCGGCACCACATTTGGCTTCGCCGCCCTTTTCGCCGCAACCCTTACCCTTAGACTTGCAGGCGAAGATCCGCTCCAAGAGGGAAGGACCGCAGCAAGACTTCTTCTGTGCAGCGCCACCCTTTTGCTCGGCACCGCACTTCGGGTCTTTGGCTCCGCAGCCCTTGTCGGCGCCGCAGCCTTTGCCAAAGTTGAACAGCGGCCGGCGGGAGCAGCCCTTCTGCTCTGCGCCACCCTTTTGCTCAGCACCGCACTTCGGGTCCTTGGCGCCACCCTTCTGCTCAGCACCGCACTTCGGGTCTTTGGCACCACAGCCCTTGTCGGCGCCGCAGCCTTTGCCAAAGTTGAACAGCGGTCGGCGGCAGCAGCCTTTCTGCTCCGCGCCACCCTTTTGCTCAGCACCGCACTTCGGGTCCTTGGCACCGCCCTTTTGCTCGGCACCGCACTTCGGGTCCTTGGCTCCACAGCCCTTGTCGGCGCCGCAGCCTTTGCCGAAGTTGAACAGAGGTCGGCGGCAGCAGCCTTTCTGCTCCGCGCCACCCTTCTGCTCGGCACCGCACTTCTGTTTGGCGCCACCCTTCTGTTCGGCACCGCACTTCTGCTCAGCACCGCCCTTCTTCTGGCAAGCTTTCTGTGCGCACTTTCCTTTGGCCGCGCAGCCGTCGTCACACTTGGCGTCGCAGCCACAGTCACTTATTCCAAGCATTCGGTCCAACAAGTTGAAGCCGAAGCTCTGGGTACTCAAACCGAGGCCGAGCACCAACGATGCAACAAGAATGTTCCACTTCATCGAGCCATGTCTCCTTTACAATGGAACAGGTTAAATCGAACTGGCGCCGTCTTCCGTGTGAGCCGTGGGGTGGGTCGATGTCGCCTCCACGGTGGTTGGCTTCATCAGTACCTTGTACTGGCCCGCCTGGCCAAGCGGACCCATCTGGGTCGGTCTGTTGCGGGTGGCCCATCGGGGGTGGTATGTGGAACCTCCGAATCATACGGCAGGTAACGCCAGAACCGGTCGAGCCATTCCTTGACTCGATTTAGTCCGCCGGTTGGTTTGACACGAGGCTTAACGCTTCCGGCGATGGCCTAACGCGCCAACTGACATCTACGGTATCGGCCCTGCCAGCAGAAACCCTTGAGGCTTCGAAACATATTTTCAGCAAAAGGCTTATGACGAATCCTTGCCGGAAATGCGGACGTTGTGGGATGGTAAAACTGTAACGATTTTGCGGGCCATTGCTGACGAGAAAACCCAGAGAGTAACGGCCAAACAGGCACACGCGGCGAAGTATATGGTTGGTTGCGATCGCCAAGCAGTGTACTCTGTGGTTGTGTCCGGGTTGCGAAAGAGACGTTGTTTACACACGGCAGTTGAGCCCCTTGACTGATATGTCTTTTCTAATCGGCACGGACGAGGCCGGCTACGGCCCAAATCTTGGTCCATTGGTCATCTCCGCGACGGTGTGGAGTGTGCCGGATGAGGTGGCCAGCGGTGACCTTTACGATTGGCTAGACGAGGTCGTCTGTCGAAAGCCATCTCGAAAGCGCGAACCGTCGCGCATTCCGATCGCAGATTCAAAGGCGCTGTATAAGCCCGGAGGTGGACTGCGCAGCCTCGAGTACGGTATCCTGTCCACGCTCGCGACAATCGGGGCCAAGCCGGATACGTGGCGTGGGCTGTGGAGGTCGATCGCAGCCGACGCTCAACGATCCATGCCGGCGATACCTTGGTACGACGGCTTCGACCGGGACCTGCCTGCAGACGCCGATGCCCAGCGACTGGAATACCTCTCCGAACGGTTCCAGCGGCGAATGTCTGAAATCGGCGTCCGCCTGGTCGCGGTGTGTTCGGATGCCGTTTTTCCCGAGCGGTTCAACGAACTGGTCGATCAGCTTGGCAGCAAAGGAACGGTATTGTCTCGCCTGACTATCAACCTTGTCAAACAACTGATGGCAACCCTTGGCGATCAGGCGATCTTGGTGCAATGTGACAAACATGGCGGCCGCAACAAATATGGCCCTTTGCTCCAAGATGCCTTTCCGGACTACCTTGTCGAAATCCGCGGTGAAGGACGATCGCAAAGCGTCTACCGGTGGGGGCCTCCGCAGCGACGAATCGAGGCACGCTTTGTCGCCAAGGGCGAGAGGTTCTTGCCGTCCGCCCTGGCCTCGATGATGTCCAAGTACCTGCGCGAACTGGCGATGATGGCATTCAATCAGTTTTGGAAGAAGCATGTGCCTGGCTTGAGACCTACAGCCGGTTATCCCGCTGATGCCCGTCGTTTCAAAGCAGACATAGCGGCCTGCCAGACGCGGCTGCAGATAACCGACCGGATGCTTTGGCGAAATCGCTGATTCCGTCGCTGGACGTATCCGGCTCTTTTCGCGAACGTGCATGCTAGCAGTGTCCGTTTCGGCCTTGCCGTGTCCGTTTCAATTCCGTAGACTCCCTTGCCATTTTGTATCGACGGGCGCGGTGACCTTCGAACAGATCCGCCAGACTGTCGGAAAATCCGGAATGTGACAGAACCGCGGACGGTAGCGACGCGTAGGAGTAGTCGTGGCCGAACTCGTGAGAATTCGGGGGCCAGAAGTCTCACGACTTGTGCTACCGGCAAAGTCATGCGGCATAGGCTGCAGAACCGCACGAGGCGCTGATCATCGGTACAAGGAGGTCGCACTGTTTTTCGGTTGAATCGTCGACGGGTGCCGGTCGATAACGGGAGTGCTTTCATCAACGCGTTCGCGATGTCAACTCCCCAGCCATGGACAGCGCTCATCGACATGGAAAGCGACGCCGATCTTGGGACGCTGTAACGTATAATATGGGATGAGATCTTGCATGGGGTCGTGTAGCGAGTGATGATGTACGATCATCCATGCAATCTTCACTGGTAAATGGGGGAGAAGCAAAACGATGGAAATTCAGGGTGTAGCCCATCTTCATGGCGCTCAGCCGATTAACGGCCCGCATAAGGTTCAAGCTTCCGATCCGACTCCGCAGGCCGAAGCCTGGATGGGCGTTGACGAGCTGGACATTTCACAGGAAGCGGACTTGGTGGACCGCGTGAGTGATCTGCCCGACATCCGCGCCGATCGCGTGGCCGAGGTCCGGGCCGAGATCGCGGCAGGCGTCTACGAGACGGACGAGAAGCTGGATATCGCGCTGGGACGCCTACTGGACGAGATAAGCGGCTGACGCCCCGAAGCGTGGATGGATGCGCCACGCTTGAAATCGGCGGCGTTGGACTTAAAATCACATGTAGTTCTCAGTCCATCACTCTGACCGCCGATCGAATGCTATGCCTGAAGAGTATTCCCTAGGTTCGGTTCGCGTCTCTCTCACTCCTCAGGAGCGATTCGAGGAGTATCTTCAGAGCCGCGGAATGCGCAACACGGACCAGCGGCGGACTCTGGTCGAACATATTTTCAGCCATCACGACCACTTCGACGCCGACCAACTGATCGCATCGCTTCCGGCCAAGGGAGAAACCGGCTATGTTAGCCGGCCCACCGTCTATCGGGCTCTTTCCGAGTTTGTCGATGCCGGGTTGCTCCGCAAATTCGAATTGGCCGGCCGCGCCGTATACGAACATGACTACGGCTACCCGCAGCACGACCACCTGTACTGCAAGACCTGTCAGAGGCTGTTCGAGTTCAAGAGCGACGAATTGGTCGATTTACGCAACCGCGTGGCCAAGGATCACAGCTTCCGCGTAACAGGACACCGTCTGATCATCCACGGCATCTGCGACGAGTGCGCCAAGTCGAGACGGCGTACGAGACGCAAAGTGGATCTGGTGTAAAACTAGAGGAGGAAGTCTGGTGACGTCTCAAGAAAACGTTCAGTTGCAGGATGTCCCGCACGGCGAGTCATCGCTGCACGTGCCGGTTCAGCCGGATCCGCCACTGACGCCGGAGGACTTGCTGAACCATCCAGAGGAAGAAAGGTTCGAACTGGTTGACGGAGAACTCGTGGAGCGAAAAGTGAGTTCAAAATCAAGTTGGATTGCAGGTGAGTTGTTTGGGCTGCTGCGTGACCACTGCAAGCGAGAAGATCTCGGCTGGGTTTGGCCTCCGGACAACGGCTTTCAGTGTTTTGCGGATTCGCCGAGAACGGTCCGAAAGCCGGACGTGTCTTTCGTTGCCAAGGACCGTCTGCCGGACGGCCCAAGTGGCGGCTACGAGAAGGTTGTCCCGGACTTGGTGGTGGAGGTACTCTCACCCAACGATCTGGCGCTGGAGGTCAACGCCAAGATCGAACTGTTCCTGCACGCGGGTGTGCGGATCATCTGGGTGATTGATCCCGAGGTACGGACCGCCGCCGTCTACCGTTCGGACGGGTCGACGTCTCGTCTGCGGTTCGGCGACGAGTTGGACGGCGAGTCGGTCATCTCCGGGTTTCGCTGCAACATCAGTGCGCTGTTTCCGCCTGTCGGCGAGGAGTCGCCTGCGTAACGGAGCGCATCCGCCCTTCACTTGCCGATCAGCCAGGCGACGGCTGCGTTCCCGGCTTCGTCTTGCCCGCCGATAGTGACAAGGCTCTCCGCGTGCCCGCTTGCCTTGTAAGCAGCCGCGACCACTTCTGGAACCTCTGGTCCCTCGCCGGCCAGCCACAACAAACCTGGCGCGGCGACGGCCAGCATTCCCGGCAGATCGTGATAACGCGCCCCGCCCGCCAAGAAGTCCGGACTGTGGATGTCCGAAACGTCGCCGAAGCGGAAACCGGCGGTGTCAATCGCAGCTCGCGTCACCGCATCGCGTGCCACCGCGCGTGCCGCGGCGGCCCAAGGGCCCGCGCCGTCAATTCCGACCAAATCGACTTGGTCCGCCGTGGGTTTACGGGTGCGAACGAAGCTGATTGTCGTCAATACGTCGTGAACGCGTCGCGCAAACAGCGTGTGGTTGTAGCAGAACGTGTAGGCCGCCGCCTCGCGCGTGTTTTCGACTCGACGCGTCTTGTCAATCGGTTTACCGTCAGCGAGAAACTCGCCTTGGTACAGCAAATCGACGCCGACAACGGTCACGCCAGATTCCAACAATCGTCGAATGGTCGACTTTGGCTTGCCGTCCGCTTCGAACAAGCCCGATTTGCCGTCCCGGTGAAGCCAGATGACCGCCCGGCCTTTCGCCTGCTTTGGGCGCAGTATGACGACGGGCAGTTGACTGCCTTGCTGTTTGTTTGACAACAGGCCGCAAACGGTCGCGCATAGGTCCCCGTCCGTCGTTGCCGTTTGCTCGAATTCGATATTGTCCGACTCCGGCAGGCCTTGGCCGATGAGCGCACGGATCGCTCCGCCAACGATGTCTTTGTAGCGATCCAACGACGTCTTGTCTTTCGGCGCGAGTGCGGTCAGTTGCTTCTGGGTGTCTTCGTGCCACCAGCGAAGCAAACCACGCTCGAACTCTTCGCCACCATCGGGCTTCGGGTGCTCGTCGTCCCAAACGGTAAGCTCTTCGGGTGTCAGTCGCGCGAAGTCCTCCTCGACGATCGGCTCCTCGTGTCCCAAATGGAAATGCTTGTTCAGCCAATGGTACATGGCGGCGCGGCTGACGTAGTTGTAGTTGTGTTTGAAGTGCGTCGCCGAATGCAGCTTGGCGTGGCTCGGTGCACCAAGCAGTCTGTAGTGCTGCTGCAACTCCGGGAATCCCTTTGTGTCCATCTCTTTGGTCCAATCGTCGGCCGATGTCAAGCAAATTGGCTTGGGAGCGAACAGAGCGGCGAAGTCGACGTTGCCCGTGCCGACTCGCAACAGGCAAGAGTTTTCACAGGTACATCCGCCTTGCATCGCCGTGGAGACCATGACGGCGGGTACGGAAACTCGCACACGCGGATCCAACGCACTGATCATAAACGTCTGCGTGCCACCGCCGCTGGCGCCGGTCACGGCGATTCGTTCCGGATCGACGTCACTCAAACTGGTGATGAAATCCAGGGCTCTCGTGGAATTGTAGGTCTGCATGCCCATCACGGACTGCAAATGGGACTCCGCCTGAGGGCTGAATAATCCCCAGCTTTCGCTCTTGTTCATCTCGGGGCGTTGTTTGGCAAAACGGTGAGCCAACTCGTAGGAGATCTGCACGCTGTCTGCGTAGCCGATCATGTCGTAGTGGAACACGACACATCCCAGCCGCGCCAATTGCACGCAGCGAGCCTGCAGGGGACTTCGGCCTCCGTTTTCAAAACGTTCGGCACCTTGGACGATTTGTTGGCGGATGCCGTTCTCGCCAATATCATAGAATCGGCCGTTTGCCCAGTGGCCGTGCGGGCACAGTACGCCGGGGACCTTGCCCTTCGAGTTCTTCGGGCGGTACAGACTGCCGGTTACGTAGAATCCGGGGAAACTCTCGAAGTAGGCCTTCTCGATCGTGTACTCGCCTTGGTCGATCAAGCCATGGATCACTTGATTCAACGGCGTCTTCGTCGGCATGGGCAGAAGCCCCTGCGAAACGAGCGTCTGGCGTCGTAGTTCGTCAGCACGCCGCTCCCACTCCTGCTTGGATTTTGGCGGCGTGAATGGGAAATAGCCATTCAGGTCCTTTAGCGGTTCCAACCGTTTGTCGGCCGGCAATTGGCCGGGAGGCAAGGCATGTGGGTCGGCCGCGGACACAAATCCCTGAACTGAGATGAGAAGCGATATCGCAAGCAGCCACCAGAAACGACGCAGGTGAATGCTACCGTAGGTTGTCTTGGGAAGGGTCGTCATGGTCCGGCTCCTTTCGAGAGCGAGAAGGCTCTGCCGGCGGCTCGTGTCGGCTTCCACCTACTTCTCGGCCGCCGGCTGGGGTTTAACGACTTCAAAGGGGATGGCGGGCAACGTGCCCAGCACGGAGCGGTATTCGCGTGTCTTTCCGTCTCCGTCAGTCAGCGTTCTCTGTTGAGAAGCGTTGGCGATCAGGTTGCCCTTGAGGCCCGGCTTGGCTTTCTCGACGTCGCCGCGCAGCAAGATGGCTGCGCCCTTGTCAAATCGCGACACGCTGTCGATGGTGATGCCTTCTGGCGGATCGCTTAGTTCGACTTGGATCTCGCCCTCGCGGGCAGGTATGGTGACTCGCAACTCGACGGTTCCGCCGGCGGGGATCTTCACGGGCGTATCGCCGAGGAGTTTTAACGGGCTCTGGTAAGGCGGGCGCGGCGTGTTGGCCGCTGGGGACTTTGAAGCTGGGGGTTTGCTCCAGTACCAGACAACAACCTTCAAATCTTCGGCGGGGACCAGATGCTTGTAGGCGAACGCCTGCATCATGTCGTCCGCCGGTACGGCCGTGCGCACGACCTCCTGACCGGCAACGACGGCGCGGCCTTCCACGCCAAGGCTGATGTGTTGGTCCGGCGGGTTCGGCGGAACCAGCAACGTCACGCGCACTTGGTCGCTGCCGGCCGGCAGCGTGCCGCCGACCAGCGAGAAATCTCCAGGAGCGTCCTTCAAACTCAAGGCAATTTCGCCGGAGAACCCGTCCTTGCGCAAGGCGAAGACGGTGAACGGAACGAACTGGCGGATCGTCGAGTTAATGCGGGAGGGCACCACGCGCAGCTCGAAATCGGGCCGCGGCGGACTGATGCGCAGACGGTAAGCATACTCCGGCCCGCCCTCGCGCTGAGCGTCGCCCAGACGCAAGTAATAGGTCCCGTCGGCAGGCGGAGTGAAGTCGATCAGCGAATCGGCATAGTGCGTCTTCAAGGCGTCAGCTCTGTCTTCATGGTCGTCGCTGAGAGCCAATCGCTTGCCGACAGCGTCGGTCAACTCCAACAGGGAATCCACCGGCGAATCAAGACGCCGAGCGTAGACCTCGGCGATGATGCGCTGGCCAGCGCGGCCTTCGAAGCGAAACACATCCCAGTCGCCGGGCCGATCGACCCGGCCATTGACGATCACGGTCGGTGCGACCGGCTGGGCGGTCTCGAGCGAGTGGTTGGGTTCCTTTTCGAGACATTCCGGCAGCGTGTCGACGGCAAACGGCACTCGGTTGGAAATCATGTCTCCCTTGCGGACCGAGATGGGGTAACTTCCCGCGGCTTTGTCTTTGGCATCCATCGTCAGCTTGTCTACCGGGAGGTTCCAGCCCTTCAATCGGACGGAGGTTTCGTCGCCAGCCGGCCCGCCCAGTGGGAAGATGCTTGTCACGTAGGGCAGCTCGCCGATCGCAATGCGGTACACAAAATCGGGACGGCCTCGGTAGATCGCATCCTTGATCTCGACCACGTATTGACCGTCTTCCGGGACCTCGTAGAGCATGACGGGATCGGGGTGGAAGCGGTAGTCGTCGTCGTAGGCCAGTTCCTTGCCTTGGGCATCGTAGAGTGTCAACGTGGCCTGAAACCAGCCGGGCACTGCATCGGGCAGATAGGGAATCAACTCCCGCGCGCTGGCGGCGATGACCAATTGCTGACCTTTACGGGCCTCGAAGCGATAACGGTCCGCGTCGCCCGGCGTAAAGCGATCGGTTTCCCACGATGGCTGGTTCGGTTCGCGGGCAATGATTTGGCCGTTCACCACGGCCGGCAGTGTGATGTCCAGAGTCTGGCGTATGGGGCCGGCGCCCGACGCCCTCCGGGCGTCTTTCGGTTCCGGGGGGAGCACCGGTTCAGGCTCGCAGAATTCGGGCAGGGTGCCGACGTAGAACGCCAGCCGGTTCGACACTCCGCGCGGTGTCTGGACTCGCAGTTCCCGCTCACCCGGCTCGGCGTCCGGGGCCAGTGTGATCTCCAGCAGAATGCTATCGGAAACGGCGGGAATCCTCCGGCGCGCCTCCATGATGTAGATCTGGTAGAGCTTTCTCAAGATCTCGGCAACTTCCTTCTCCTTGGCGTCGTCTCGCGCGGCGCCCATCAACGCTCTGAGCTTGTCTCTCAACTTGCCGCCCTCATCCATGAACGGAAGTTGGTCCTCGCCCAGCACGGTGGCTTGGATGCCCTTGCCGGAGAACCTGGCCACGTTGGTGTTGGTCAGATGCTGCCCGCCGACGGTGACCTGGAACGTCGTGCCCCGCTGGCCGCCAGCCGGATAGACATAGCCAATGTGCGGCGGCCCCTGCTGTGCCCGTACGGCAGAGAAGGGCGTCAGAAAGGTCGCCAACCACAGCACGGCCTGCAATTGTCGCGTTTTCATCGCTTGTTGCCTTTCTCGTAGGGCGGGCACTGCCCGCCACGACCGAAGATGGGCAGTGCCCATCCTACCGCTCACATGATTTCCTTTAGTCGTCCGGCCATGGGGATGCCGTCGGCGGCGGTTGGCGTGACGGTCAAATCCATGTCCATCGGATTGGGCAGCTTTCCGTCCGGATCGATGCCCAGCTTGTCGTATACGCTGCCGAGGAGGTCGCACGGATAGACGGGGCGATCCTTCACTTCCTCGCCTTTCGCATCCGAGGCACCGACGACGTGTCCGCCCTTGAATCCCCCGCCGGCCAGCACGGCGGAGAACACGTTGGGATAGTGGTGTCGGCCAGCGTTCCACGGCGCTCCCCAAGCAACCTTCGGGGTCCGGCCGAACTCGCCGCCCCACCAGACGATCGTGCTGTCCAACAATCCACGGTCAGACAAGTCCTGAAGCAGCGTCGCCATCCCCTGGTCCAACTCCGGCAGCTTCCGTTCCATGATCCGGAAATGGTCCTTGTGCGTGTCCCAGCCTGAGAAGTTGATGGTGACATAAGGCACGCCGCGCTCGACGAGTCGCCGCGCCACGAGGCAGGTTTGGCCAAACCAGGTAAGCGCCGTCTCGCTCCATGGCATATGGCCGTAGCGGCTTCTCAGTGCGTCGTCTTCCTGGGAGAGATCGAACACCTTGGCCCCGTCGCCCAGGATCATGTCATAGGCTTGCTGCTCC
The DNA here is from genome assembly GCA_016784735.1 of Pirellulaceae bacterium. Lineage (GTDB taxonomy): Bacteria > Planctomycetota > Planctomycetia > Pirellulales > Pirellulaceae > JADHUC01. The sequence continues at coordinate 32,444 of JADHUC010000018.1, forward strand.
GCCTCGAAGAATGCCGTCAGGCTGGCATTGCCCGGTACGCTGCTGCCGAGTCGGTCGAGTCTACCGAGCAACTCGCGGCGAGCCCGCTGCTGCTCCTCGCTGATACCACGGGCAACGACGCCTTCGACATTGAACGGCTGCTGCAAAGGGTTGCCGCCGGTGACGAAGGGTTTGTAGCGCGTCCCCAGAAAGCCTGCCTCGGAGAATCGGCCTAGCGGTTGGGTCATCACGATATAGGGCGGAATCAAGCCTTCGTATCCGGCGGTGTAACCTCTGAAGAGCTTGACTACGGCGCCGGCGCTGGGATAGACCAGCCGATCGCCGGGCTTGCGACCGGTCTGCACCAGGTAAGCCGCCGTTTCATGGCCGCCGATGCCGTGGGTCATGCTGCGGACGATGGAATACTTGTCGGCCTGTTGGGCCAACAGTGGAAGTTGGCCGCCGATGCGGATGCCGTCCACATTGGTCGGGATCGCCTTGTTCAACGGGCCGCAGTAGTCGTGGCCCGCGTCCGGCTTGGGATCGAAGGTATCGGTGTGCGGCGGGCCGCCCCACATCCACATCTGGATCACGGACTTGGCCTTGGCCGTCGGTGCCTGCGTGCCGGCCTGGGCGGCCGCCGCCAACCGGCCGGCCAGCAGTCCCGCGCCGCCCGCCAGACCACGGCACAGCACCTCGCGCCGGGAGACAGGGCTGTCGGGCGTGCACCGGCCCGCATCGGCTGATTCCAAGTTTGGCGATCGAACCGTGGAATCGTGTTCTGCGTTCATAATCACACCATCCTTTTCGTTCCAAATCATCGGGGCCGAGGTTCCCGTAGCATGGCTCTCCGAGCCGTGCGGCACGGCTCGGAGAGCCATGCTACAGAATATCTTCGGCCGCTGGGGCAATCATCAGTGCCGATGGAGAAATTCGGCGCTGTTGAGCAGCGCCCAGGCAAGGTCTTGCGGGTACACGCGCCTTCGATCACTTCCACGAGGCGGGTCTACAATCTCCAAATCCTCTTCCAGCGGGTATCGGGAGAGAACTATCAAATACAATTCTTCGGCGATTTCGCGCAAGCTCCTGCGGTCAGTGGATCTCAACAGCGGCCGAATCTTCGGGCCGTACTCGATCTTCCGGAGGATGTGGCTCGAATTCAGCAGGTGTAGCCGCTGCGTGGCCGTGGGTAGCGTGTTGCGCTCGGACTGCAAGCCCGTGTCGCGCGGCGATCGGCCGAACTTCTCCAGAAACGCACTCGTGATGCTGGCGTCGGCCAGCGCGATCGAGCGTTGCTCTTGGGGGATGAACGTGTAAGGCTCCGGAATGACGCTGGTGTACTTCTCCGTCGTTCCGGTGATCTGACACAGGGCGTCGATCAGCACCTCGGCTTCCACGGGACGGATCAGGTAATGTGCGAAATTCGCTTCGGCCTGGGGATCGTCGCTCCTGGGGATATGGGAGAGTTGATAGGTCGTCGAGTTCAAGATCTGCCGGCAGATGTGTTTCAGATCGTATCGCGACGCGATCAACTCGCGCTCGAGGTAGGCCAGTAGCTCCGGATTGCTGGGTGGATTGTCTGGCCGGATATCGTCCGGCTCGTGGATAATCCCGCGGCCTAGCAGCCAGAACCAGACACGGTTGACGATGTTGCGGGCAAACCAGGGATTGTCAGGTGCGATCAGCCAATCGGCGAATGCCTCGCGAGGATCCTGGCCGGGCGGCAACTTGGCCGGCGTCCCATCGGGAAACGCGGCCGTCTGTAGCGTCTTGGCGGCAGCCTCCGTGGCGGCCTTGTCGTAATCCCATAGGACGATCTCCTCCTTCCACTCCGCGGTAGGCTTGTAGGCGATCAGCGAAAAGAAGGCCGCCATACCCGACAACCGTTCTGGAGGCCATTTGTCGGCCCGCACCCCCATGAAGCTCAAGGCCACGGCCTGAGCGATGGCCCGCGACTCCCGGCTCTCAGTCGCACGGTAGAAGTTGACCTGGGGCTTGCGGAAATTGCTGCCGCTGGCGACCAGCATTTCGCGTACGAACCGGTCGTAAGGCACGTTATCCCTGACGCACGTGCGGATCCAGCGGTGGTAGGCTTGCACTGCGTTGGGCCACAGGTTGATGGGGAATTCCGACTTGACGCGCAGCGAATCGCACCATTTCATCGCCCAGTAGTCGGCGAATTCGTCACGCTCCAGCAGCCGATCAATGAGCTTAGCTCGCTTATCGGGATCGGCATCCTGGAGAAACTGCCGCGCCTCGTCGGCAGTGGGCAGCGTGCCGATAACGTCCAGATAGGCCCGCCGCAGGAACACCTCGTCGGAGCACAATCTGGCCGGCGGAATCCCCAGTTGCTTCAACCGGTCGAAGACCAGTTCGTCGATCCGGCCTTCGGGCTTCGGATCAGCATCACTGTCAAACGGGCGGAGCGGCGCTTGTGCCCCGGCCACACCGGCCACGGCCGCCGCCAAGATCAAGGCGACAAGGAGGGATTTCTTCATAGCTTCAGTCCAGTCACCAACAGACAGTTCGATACGCCAGCGCCGTTAGTATATCACCCCACCGATCCAGACCAAATGGTCTCTCCGACGGTTTTCGCGCCGTTTGTCAAGTCTCCCGTGATCGTCCCCACCGCCGATGAATCCGTGATAGCAGGAATACAACCCATGGGCCGAGAAGCATGCACAGAGTCACTCGCGGTGCGTTAGTCGAAACTAACGCGCGTTGGCAACGCCGCCGAAATCAACCCCGCAAGGCGTTGCCGAATCAGTGCAGGTCCCAGTCGCGATAGTCGCCACGACGCATCCCGTACCAACAAACGAAATGCAAAGCAAGATACGCGAAGATGACGTTCGCGGTAGCTGCCGCGAACGCCCAAAACAGCAAAAGCGAGCCTGCTTTCGGGACGGCCTTGCGGTTCGTAGCCACAAGGCCGAACGCGATGAGCAGGACAGGCAAGAGCACGCGAGCAGAACGACCGAAAGCGCGAAGTATTGGACCAACCGTGTTCCAGTAGTTATTGAGAGGGGCAGTGGCATTGAGGATCTCGAAGTGGGCGACCGCACACCACGCAAACTCGACCAGCACAAACAGGTATGCCAGGAAAACCATTTGCCGCGAGGCAACCGAGTCCGCATGGGAAAATCGGAAAGCCGTCGCGAACACAAGTAACGCGGCCGCAGCCATTCCGGGAAACGCGGTCCAATCTCTCAGGGATATCGCCACCGCAAGCGCGGCAACGCCAGCGAACAGATCTCGGCAGGTGAATTGCATCGTGATTGGAACCCGTCGGTTTTCGACGTGCCGCCGGGGCCGCGGGCAGAGCGTTATATCACGAGGAACCGGAATCGCGGCCCCGGTCGGCTGCAGTGACTGGTTCGGCCTTCTTACGTTGTTCGCGCGGCCACAGCCGGATCTCCAGGCGGCACCCGACGGCGTGCGCGTACTTGCGCAGCGTGGCCACCGACGGCGAGTGCCGACGGCTGCCGCCGCCCGCTTCCAGCCGCGCCACGGCCGGCGTCTTGGTGCCCATCCGCGCCGCAACCTCCGCCTGCGTCAGTCCCGCCTGCCGCCGCGCCCTGAGCAACTCGTCCAGCAAAACGAACTCCTCCGCCTGGGCGTCGTACTCCGCCTTGACCGCCGGCTGCTTGAGCATCTTCTTGACCAATGCCTTATGCGTCATCACGGGCTTGTACCTCCCTCATCCGTTCACGGGCAACCTTCAACTCCTTGGCAGGCGTCTTAGCCGACTTCTTCACGAAGGCATGAAGCATCATGATCCGCCGGTCCGGCCGGTTACAGAACAACACGCGGCCGATCCCCTCCCTGCCCTTCAAACGCAGCTCGAAGAGGCCCTTGCCCATCGCCCGCGTGTGAGGCATGCCCAGGTCCGGGCCGAAGGCGAGCATGCGCTCGGTCAGGTGGACATACCGGGCCTGGAGGCCGGGCGGGAACGCCAAGATCGCCTCCTGCACGTCGTCGACGTAATAGACGATCTCCCACTCCATAGGACAATATTAACAAATCTGTTAACCGCTGTCCAGGCGAAACACGCGGGAAAGCAGATGAAGCAGGTGGATCTCATCTCTGCAGTTGCGGAACCGCTGTCGGCATCTGCCCCTCGTCGCCACAGACGATTTGGCATAACCGACGACTTGCCTGCAATCCGCCTTTTGGGGTCTAATACTATAGATGAGTCAACAAAGCAACGACGGATCGCACGATCTCAACACATACCATTTGGACGACGACGCAAGGTGGCTAGACTGGCCGAGTTGTCCGGAGTGTGGACGGAATCGACAGACGTATTGCCCAACATGCGACATTGCAGGCGACCAATTCCCATTGGCCGAGTACATCCCGGCTGCAGCGCCCGTCCAGACCACTCGACGCGACACGGGCTGCGCGTGTAAGTCCTGCGGGGATGGCCGCGGTGAAGGCCACGACGAAGACCACGCGCCGGTGCTGCTCATGTGTCCAAGCTGCGACGAGGCATTTGCGCCGAAGTTCTTCCGTCTATGCGAGGAGTGTGGTCACGATTTTGGCGATGGCCGACAGGTTGAATCATCAGAGCCAGAAGAGCTGTCCGAACGGGCGTTGTATGTGATCGTCGCTATCGGCGCCTTGACGCTCGGGCTGCTGGCCTATTGGTGGTATCTCTTTCAGGCGTGAGGCATCTCGGCCATTTCTCGCGCGTGGTAGCTGCTGCGAACAAATGGTCCGCTGGCGACGCGTTTGAAGCCCATCTGGGTTGCCGCTCTGCCGAACATCTCGAATTCGTCCGGCGTGAGGTATCGTTCGACCGGCAGGTAGCGGCGCGTATCGGGCTGGAGGTATTGCCCGAGCGTGAGGAAGTCCACGTCGCGGTCTCGCAGGTCGGCCAACACATCTAGGACCTCTTCGTACGTCTCGCCCAAGCCCAGCATGAGGCCGCTCTTGGTCTTGATGGTCGCATTCTGCTGTTTGACGCGGCGCAACAACTCGATCGTCCGGCGATAGTCGGCCTTCACGCCGCGTACCTTGCGGTACAGTCGCGGCACGGTCTCGGTGTTGTGATTGAACACTTCGGGCGTCGCTTCGACAACGCAATCGACGGCGGCCTTGTTGCCGGCAAAGTCCGGTGTCAGCACTTCTACGCTCGCATCGGTCCGCTCACGCACCGCCAGCACACAGCGATAGAAATGCTCGGCGCCGCCGTCCGGCAGGTCGTCGCGCGTAACCGAGGTGATGACCACGTGACGAAGTCCCAGGCGGCCGGCCGCTTCGGCCACTCGTCGGGGTTCGTCCGCATCCACTTCTTCCGGACGGCCGCGAGTTACCGAGCAGAAACCGCACGACCGAGTGCAAACGTCCCCCAGGATCATGAAAGTCGCGGTTTTCTGCGAATAGCATTCCATCCGGTTTGGACACTTCGCATGATCGCACACCGTCTCCAACTGCAATTCGTCAATCAAGTTGGCGGTGAAGTCACCTACATTGCCTTTCGGGACGCGTCGTTTCAGCCAGCGTGGCAGTCGCCTCGGCGCGTTCGAACAGGACGATGATGATGCGATCGGAAGTTCAGTCATTCGACACGTTCACGCTCGCGTGGTGTTCGCGTTGACACAGTCAGCCAAGGATGCCCCGTATGGAGATGGTACCGCTCGCAGTCGAAGGCCGTTGCGAGCGTTTTAACAAGTGTGGACCTGACACTAGCCATTCTAACGGCCGTCTGCCGTTCGGCTAGCAGGCACCCCATCGTGGTCTTTTCACCCGCCGTGGCGCGGTCGGGTGGCAGCGTATCCACGAATGCATATCGTCGCATTGCCGGATTCACGTTGATGAATGCTCCATGCAGAGTCGTCCAATTCCGCACGGCCACGCCCACACAGGCCAGTTGTCCGGACCGTCCCCAAACGCCAAATCGACCCGGGTACGTTTCGCCGTGGACGTTCAGTTCGCCGAATGCGTCGACGATTCCTTGCTGCAATCGCCGCATATACTCTCCGACGGTCCAACCCAATTCATCCAGAGGCGCAATCGGGTAGACGGCCAATTGCCCAGGGGCGTGCAGCACGCAACCTCCGCCGCGGCTGAGCCAACGAACCTCCAAATGCTCGCGTCGAAGCTGCTGATCGGTCAACTGAATATGCCCCCGAGACCCTAGGCGTCCCACCGTGATCAAGTCCGGGTGTTCGCAGAACAAGACGACGATTCTGCCTTCGCCTCGTGAACTGGCCTCGAAGGCCAGACGCTCTTGCAGGGCCAGACACCGCTCGAACGCCACCGGGCCGAGCATGCGAAACTCGACCGACGTTTGGCGGTCAACGGACTCTCGATTGCCGGAAGACATTGGATTCGCACGGCCCTGTGCTCTGATGGAAGCCGCGTACTGTAGCAGACCGGCCCGCATCCACAAAGACCGCCGCAATCCGATGGCCTCCGAGAAAGTAGGTCCCGCTTGCCGAGCGGGACCTCGAATTCCGAAGTTGTCAGCGTTTCCAGGTCCCGCTCGGCAAGCGGGACCTGCTTTACGCCCGAAAGCGCGCCTACCTCAGAAACATCACCGCGGGTGGCTCTTGCGCTCCGGAAGACAGCAGTTGCGGAAACATCCATCACGTACGAGCGTGGCACGATGTTCACGGCACGATCACGGCCGAGAACACTATCGGCGGTGGTGGGTCGGGCTCGAACGGATGGGGCGGAGGCGTATTTGCAGGTGACTTAGTGCTGGCCACGCTCACCGCGCCCAATGTGGTTCCGATTCACGAAGGCGACCGTACCCTGTTTACCAACTGGCCGGAGCCGAAACCGGCCAAGACGGGCGAGTTGGAGACACTGATCGTTGACATGCAACACGGGGCCCAGCTCACTTCCGAACAGCTACTCCAAGACATCAACGCGCAACAGATCGCCATCGCAGCGATGCATAGCGGCCTGGTTCGTGATATCGCCCAAGCCGTTCAGCAAATGGCCGAGGCGCAAACCGAGGCGTCCGCTCGGGCCTCGCACATGGACGCGGTCCTGGCGCAGATGGCCGTGTTGGCGGCGGAGGATGCGCAACGCGTGGTAGCTTCGCTCGGCCACGACGTCGAGCACGTCGTTCGCCAACTGCAAGTGGTCGAGGCGGCCCTGGAGAAGATCGTCACAGCCCAACTGGAAGAACTGGCTCACAGCAACGCGGCCGGGCTGGCGGCCATGCAAAATCACGATAGCCTGCGCGACGCCGATATGCTTCTGATGAAGCACTTGGCGGCCGTAGCAAGCAACCAGATCATCGAATCCCTGTCGAAGTCCTTCAAGCAGCACGAGACGGGATTCGACCAAGTGAGCCGCGAGCTTGAACTGGTCATCGATCGGGGCAAAGCGTGGGCCGAGTGGTGGCAGGAGGAATGGGTCCAGCGTGACAAGCTGGATGCCAGCGCTGATTTCATCTACGGTTGGGCGGATTCCATTGCTGGCGGACTGATGAAATGGTATCGCCAGACATTCTATGATCACGACCCCGCCAACTACGATTCGGGGATGTACCAGGTCGGCTCGATCTTCGGCATGATCCACGGTCTGCTGCTCGGCTTTGCGAGCGGCGGCTGTGCGGGTGGCTGGGCGCTGACGGCGGCACGCTGGTACGAACGCTCGATGACCGCCTGGGGCATGACGCAAGCGGTGTACAACTACTACGAGGGAAAAGCCACCTGGTGGGACGCTCTGGCATTCCTCCCTGCGGCCGGTTGGGGCGCTCGCAAGATTGGCAACGGCTTGGGCATCTTCCGAGCGTGCTTTGTGGGCGACACGCTGGTGCTGGTCCGGCCGATGCCGGAAGGCACGACCCAGGCGGTGGCCACCTCCGGCGCTGGCCAGGGCAATGCGGATCGGCTGATCGCCATGGGTGCCGGAGGATTCTGCATCGTGGCTGCCGCGGGAATTGCACTGACCGAGGTGAAGCGACGCCGCAAGAATCGCCAGCAACAACGCCGCGACCAGATCGACGAGTTCTTCGCTCGCGACGATCAGCCGTGCGATCCCGAGGATCCGCAGGACGCTGTGGGCGAGCGGTGGATGGAGGAACTGGCCGATCCCGCCCACGAACCGTTGGACGGGTTATGTGACCGCCTGTTCCTCGGCGATGATGCTGATTGGCGCACGGGAATCTGGGAGGGCGCTCCTGCCGAGCCTTCTCTCGCACCGCTGTGCCCGGTCTCCGACCGTGGCACCAACGCCCCGCTCCGCCCGGTCTCCGACCAAAAGTTGTGGCCGGTCTCCGACCGAGCCACTTCCCCGACCGCAGGTCTCCCGCAACCGACCAGTGCCACCGTTGCCGTTCTTGACAAGCCTGTGACGACCCGAGAAGCTGAAACTCGGGGGCACGCCATGTCGTCTGAACCGACAGTGAAAGCAAGGCCAGAAGCTCGAAAGAAACGGCGTGAGCTGAGTCTGCGCTGGCTGGTCCTCGCCGCGCTGACCGTGTTTGGCAGCGTTCTGCTGTCCTGGGGCCTCTCCGCGGCCGATTCACACACGAGCAACGCATCGTCTTCGCCGGCCACAGTCATTCGCCCCCAGCCCAAATACGAGACCCGTGCCATTCGCGACATCCGCACGGGTCATCGCGTGATGGCGGACAATCCGGAGTTGGCGGGTCAGCAGATTCCAGAACTCCACATTGATCCGGAGACTTGGCGGGACGTCGTTTTGCAGATGACCAAGGAAGACGGCGGCTTGCTGGACATCGTCCTGCTATGGCCATTGGAGTGGATTGACGCCCACGACGCTCAAGTTGGCGGAACGATCCACCTCGACCTCGAAGAATTCGGCGCAGTCGGCCCCGCGCGCGTCGTCTCGATTGATCCTTGTCCACCTATCGAGGATGGAGCCGGGCGAATCGTCACAGCAACGTTCGCCCATTCCGCAGGCGACATCCTGGACATCTGCGTCGAAGGACTGACCCAGCCCATCGGGACCACGGCCAATCACGCCTGGTGGTCGGAAGATCGTCAAGCATTTGTCGCCGCTGGGGTCCTTCAAATCGGAGAGCAACTCCGGCTGGCCGACGGGGCAGTGACAAGCGTTGCGTCGATCACGCCGCGCACCAGCGCCCAACCGGTCTACAATTTGGAGGTAGATGGCGGGCACGTGTACTACGTCTCAGCCACAGGGGTGCTCGTACATAACACGTGCGTAAAGGGACTTAGGGGAATACTGTTAGGAGAGTACCAACCGAGAGTTATTGCGGCTGCAAAACACAACGGGTTTAGGTTCTGGCCCGCACGAAACTGGAAAAACTGGGTAAAGGACGTTGCGTCTGGAGAGTTTTCTCCGACTGCTAGTGCCAAGAACATGCGTTGGCTTCGAGACCAAATCCGCCGAGGCGAGTCCATATTCTCGCTTGGCAAGACGACGGGGCGTGGACGCGGCCCCTACTACCGAGAAGAAGTTGGTCTGCTGCTGAAGAGTGGCTACCGCCGTCGGTTCAAAGAAATGATCGACGTTCCTGGATTTGGACAAACAAAACTCTATGAGTGGATCAAGCTATGAGTTCGCCTGAGCCCTTTGACTTCGTGGCACTCTGTCTGACCTCGTTGGGCGAGTTCCTTTCCAGCTACGGTTATGTGTTTGAAGAAACACACTATCGGCCAAAGGGAGTAGCGATCGAGTTTTCCAAGGGACCGCACCGGCTCTTCGCGGCCTGCGAAGGGAGTGTAGTTGATTTGGAGATCATCGTCTGTGTCGACGAGGACGTATGCTATCGCGTGTCACTCAACCAAGCGTTTTGGTTTCGAGGCATTAGGTCATTGGCTCACGGGCATTCCTGCAGCGAGCAAGTGGACGCGTTTATTAAGCAAGCGTCTGCATGCTGTGATGATCTTCTGTCTGGCCAGCAACTCACGATGGATCCGCGTTATTGTTTTGAAATGTCGAGAACACAGTGCCAGGAACACGTACAGGCCCAGCGTGGATCCTAGAGGGCTTCGGGGAAAAGCCAGACGGACCTGAGCGTGAAGGGGAGAATGCAATGAACAGTCACGGCAGACGCGAACCGTGGAAGGCTCAGAAGCGAGGTGCACTCAGCCTTTCCGCGGTCTGTACCCTGGCACTTGCTCTGGCGGGATGCGGCTTGGTGTGGTGGGGCATATCGTCTCCCGCAACAAGCGAGACTGTGCCCGCACGACTCTCCGAACAATCCGCGTCCACTTTACCCAGATACGAAACTCGCAAGATCCGCGACATGCGCACCGGACATCGCGTGATGGCGGACAATCCGGAGTTGTCCGAGGCGGAAGTTGTTTCTGAGTCAGTCACACCGGAGACTCACCGCAACCTTGTGTTCCGGCAAACCGAACCGGATGGCAGCCTTGTCGAATTCGAGCTGATCCGCTCGCTGGACTGGATCGAACGCACGGGAGCCACGGTGGGTGGCACCGTCGAAATCGACTTAGCAGAATTCGGCATAGAAGGCCCGGCAGACGTACTCGACGTCCAGCCATGTCCGCAGTTGGAGAACGGCCCCGGCCGCGTGGTCACCGGCATCTTCCGCCGCACGTCCCACAACGTGATCGACGTGCATATCGAGGGCCTGGACGAGCCGATCGGCTCCACAGCCAACCATCCCTTCTGGTCCGAAGACCGCCGAACGTTCGTCGCCGCGGGAGAATTGCGTGCCGGTGAAGCTGTGCTGCGAGCGGATGGCTGGCTTGGCCGCGTCCAACACGTCAATACGACATCACGCACCGAGGTCGTCTACAACATGGAAGTTGACGGCGAGCACGTGTACTACGTCTCCAGTGCGGGCGTGCTAGTGCATAACACGTGCCTAACGGGAGTATTGAACCGTCACCACGGTCTTCCGAAGTTTCTCGGTGGCCACTCGAAGCAGATCCTAAGCCGAATCGACTCGGCTATTCATACTGAGTATCATCGTCTTCTCAGCCGGAACTTGAAGAATGCGGGGATTCCACTGAACGTAGGCGGCAGGGGCGGAAGTGCTGCAGATTGGGCACGGTACCTGAACGCAAATCCTGGGGCGCAGCGTAAGGCACTCGACGCGGTTCTCGATACTTCGCGAGCCATGGACGTGAAACACGGAACCAACATCGTACAGGATGTTTGGAGAAACATCATGAACGGTGGCTTCACACCTTTCCCATGAGCAAGAAAACCACGTTCTATCATCTTCAGTCCTCTACGATGGCCCCATGTTCGATCGATAAGGATGCGTACGCGCAAGCTCGGAAGACGTGGCTTTGCGAGGGATGCTGCACGCCAAAACCAGAGCAACGGGAGATCGACTGTCGGATTCAAGAAACGCGGCCGACCGACGAGCCCCTAAATTTCGTCAACGGATGCGGCGTTCCCCTTGTTTGCAAACGGTTTCTTTCGGAGTTGGGTGATGATGTAGCCATGCGGGATCTGTATCTCGGTTGCTTGTACGGTCCGGATGGCCAACCGATAGAAGATTGGCTCACCTTTCGAGGCAGGCGACGAATCATAGTCCGCGGAAGCAGGAATGTTTCGTATCGCAAGTGCTCGGAATGCGGAAGATCAGTGTATTTTGCAATGGGGAAGCGCTATCTCTATCCAGAACCGCCTCATGACGTCTCGATCTTCGAAAGTGACTTGTTCGGCCTGGTACTACCAGAAAGCGTATTCGGGCGAGTGCGTTTTCACAAGTGGGAAAACGTGACCATCGATAGGCTAGAGGTTCTGGACTTCCCGCAAGACTCATTGGACGATATCGTGTAACGAAACCCGAAGAACGGCGGGATCACCGAATCGTGAGGCCGCTGGGGTCAGAGCTTCATTAGCCATCACTGACCACTTTCCGAAAGCATGCGATGTCGAAGATTCCCTTTCAATGTTCGGGCTGCATGCGATCGTTTGAAGTTCCCGCGTCGATGGCTGGCACTCAGGCAAGATGCACGACGTGTGGGACGGTCTTGACCGTCCCCTCGCCTGGCCAACAAGCGCAGATTTCATTCAGTTGTCGGCAATGCGGCAAGGTTTTTCACGCGTCTCCAGAGCTGGCAGGAAAGCAGGCGAGATGCAATCATTGTCAAGCCATCGTTATCGTGCCTGCTCCCGGGGCAAGCAGTGTCGCGGAACTTCATGGCGGCAACTCGACCTTGCCAGCAGATCCGCTTGCGGGCTCGGACGACTTCTGGAGTCAGGATGTCGGCCTGCCGGCTACGAGCACCGATTCCAGGACACTCATCTCACAACCCGCGCAGTATCGTCCGACGCGGAAGTCCGGCGGTGGCGGTTTTCGGCCAAAGAAGTGGATGTTGATTGTCGGTTGGCTTGGGGGATGGGCCCTTCTGACGCTCGTCGGTTTGGGGAATCCCGACTTCCAGTTGATAATCTTCAAGGTGGGAACCTACATCTGTCTTCCGGCCGTCGCATTGGGCGCTGTTAGCTGCCTGATCAAGGTCGTTGCTACGGACCCGCTCGGAGCCCTGACCATGCTGGTGCTGGGCGGTGTCGCGGGCCCCTTGGTCGGCCCATTCGCTCCACGAGTCGGAAGGATGGCCCGGGAGGCCGGTGTTCCCGGACTCGGAGATCAAGAATTGGGCTGCGCAGGCAACCTCTTTGTCGCTGCCTCAGCGGCACAAGCCCTGTTGCTCGTGAACTTGCTTCTGGTGTACGTGCTTTGATGTGAATCGTTTCGGCGGGTACGCTCGGTTGGGGGCGGTTTCGGTTTTGACGAGGGGAGGAGGAGCCACATGTCCGTGGTTGTCACGTGTACCTGTGGTCAATCGTTTCGCGCTAAGTCGGAATTGATGGGCCAACGCGTGCGGTGCCCGGTGTGCCGGGCACCGCTGCAGATCCCGCACTCACCCGTACAGTCTGACGATCCTCTGGGACTTGATGGGTTTGACGATAGAAGCTTAGGTGTGCCGCCGGCCCACGACAGCGCCTCGCGATCCCTTTCTGCGCAGCCAACGTACGAGCCTCCCAGGAAGAGGCGGCGGTCTGGGAAGAACTCCAAGGTGTGGATGGTCGCGGGCGTCATCGTGGCTGCTGTGTGCGCCGGAGCCGTAGTGATCGTCGTATTAGCTGCCTTGTTGCTGCCGGCGGTCCGGGCAGCCCGCGAAACCGCTCAAAAGGCCCGAGCCGCGGGCGATTACGCAAACTGGCGAGAGTATAGCTCACCGGAGGGTGGTTACTTGGTATCGATGCCCAAGTCTCCCCGTGTGGATACGCAGCGGCTTCCGGGTCCTAAGGGAACTATGGGAGTCGTCACGATGATCCAAGCGGGCGTCGATTTCGGCGGGAGACGCGGCGCATGTTTCGCCCGGCATGCAAGGCACCGTTCCTTTGCGGAGACAAATAGCACGGAACAAGTCCTCGATTCGGCGGCGCAGGCTTCGGTTGATCGAGTGAACGGGCGCATGATCGTGAACCGATCCGCGACCATGGCCGGAATTCAGGGCAAAGAGATCGAGTACGAGGGGACAGTACAAGGCATAAGTTTCACCGCGCGCTCTCGATGCATCATCGTGAACGGAACATTCTACGAACTCATGTGGATCAGTGAGCGAGGTAGGATCCCGGAGAATGACGTGCGCCATTTCTTCGACTCGTTCCGGCTGCGGTAGTCTCACGTCCGGAGGCATCCATCATGGCCCAACCCTGACCTCCAGCGCCGGCCCCGTCACCGCCTGGGCCCGTCATGACTACAACGGCGGCATCTCCCCTCACGGCGAGGCATCGTTGGTGGCTTTCGGAAAAACCACGATCACCATCGAGATTGCCTCTTCAGCCGTTTGCCAGCCCAAAACCGCCTGAAGGCGGCACTACGAACACAAGTTAGGCAATCAGATTAGAAGATACCACCGCCGAAGCCGCCGCCGATGCCTTCTTCGACTGAATTGTCGTAGAACGAGTCCAACTGCTCTTGCTGTTCCATCTGAATCTCGACGTTCGAGCCCTTCAGGCTTTCCAGCAACGCCGCCTTGCCCGTGGCGGCAGGCTCGGCTGGACTTGCCTCGGCGGCATCCTGTTCCTGGTCTGAAGCGTCCGGGGCAGGCGGTGGCCCAAGCTCGGTTTTGCCGCGGAAGAATGCGTAACGGCCGCCGGGCGCCTGGGCAATGATCATGCTGCGCCCCTTGATACTGTCCGCTACGAACACTCCGCGGAGGTCCGTCTCGCCGCTGACAAAATCTTCGTTGCGGGTGCCAATCACTTTGACATGGACATCGGACACATACTTTTTTTCGGCCCCATCGCGGATCGTTGTGCGTACGCGCCCCGAATCGGTCTGCTCTTGGACCTCCAGGGCCAGCGGCGAGACCAGGACCATGCCGCTGGTGTGGAGGTTGTCGCCGCGGCAGACTACCAGGTACGCGCCTTCGTCCTTCAACGGGAACTTCAATGCCTTGGTCCGATCGCGATAGTCCTTGCCATCGCCCAAATCGACGTTGGCTTGATGGAAAGGCCGGATGCCTGCCAGGTTGATGTTAGTGATGTCGCTCAGATTGCGCCGCAACAGGCTGTACTTCATCAAGTCGATGCGGTACACCGTGACGTTTGCCGAGGGCACGTTGCGGAACTTCAGTTCCACCTCGACCGGTTCGCCGGGCTGGAACGTCGTTACCTCGGGCAATTCGATGCTCTTCCGGGCGAAATAGTCGATCGCTTGCAGAGCGTCGACGAAACGGTCCTTTACTCGTGTGTACTCGCGGATGGCCGCCTCGGCTGCCCCGAGGCTATGGTGGATTTGCCCCAGAATGTAGATCGCCTGCCATTTGTTGGGACTGTCTTCTAGCCGACCAGTCCTTTTGTCCTTGCGTTTTGCTTCCGCCACCTTGTTGCACATGTCCAGGGCCTTCTCGTGGGCCCCGCTGGCGAAATGGCAGTAGCCGACGATGTACCAGAAGCTGTCCAGGAAATCACTGTCCGAATACCGCGCCGCATAACGCTCGCATTCGGTGATCGCTTTGTCGTATAGCTCCAGATCCAGTAGCGCATTCGCCACCGAGAACGACGCCTCGTCGGCCGCCGGATCCTCGGGATAAGCGGTCAGGAAAGCGTCCAGTCGCGACCACGCTTCGCGGATCAAGTCGACTCGAGTGATTTTCTTCTCGCGCAGTTTGTCATCAGAGGCGGCTTCCGGCGCCTTGGCGTAGACGCGCTGTGCCAAAGCGTACGTGGCGGTCGCCAAGTATGGTTCCGGGGGATACTGCCGCAGGAGGCCGCTCATCACCTCGACGCTGCGTTGGAATTCGTCCTGCGATTCCAGAAATCCGGCCAAGCGGCTTTCACGCATGAAGCTGGCCTCGGCCGCCGCTCGGAAAACCAGATAGCTACGTTCGTATTCGCCGATCTTGTCGTACGCGTCGCCGACGGCCAGCAACTTGGCGAACGGTATTTCCAGATCGGGGAATTTTTCTACGATGATCTCGAAATAGCGCACCACCTGGTTGGCCGGCCCTTGGTCCAGGTGGATGTTCAGCAGCATGTGCACGGTCTCTTTGTAGGGATCCGGCTTCAGACTCCAGTTGTTGAACAAGTCGTTCAAGTATTCCGCAGCCTGAGCGTGATTGCCTTTTTCGAAGTGCCGTTGGCCCAGTTCGTACAGTTCGCGCGGCGTCAGGCGGTACGCATCGGTGCTTTGCTCGCCAGTCGGCAGAACGGTCAGCGGTTTGGGTTCGGCAACGGCCATCTGATCGGGACGGAATGCATCTCGCACCAGGGTCGGCGTGGTGCGGTACTGACCCGGCGTGTATCCGTGCACTTCGTAGGAGATCGTCGAGACGTTTCGACGGCTGCCGATGTAGAATGTGATCGCTCCGGGCGAGAGTTCGAACCGTTCAAACCCGCCGCGAACCGAGTTGTCCACGACAGCCGTGCCGGCCGGCAGCGGCTCGGTGACCACCAGGTATGGCAGACGCGATTCGACGACGTTCGAAGGAAGCTGATTGCGCCGGATGTGCAGTTCGATCAATCCGCGACGTCCCACCGGCAGGTTGCTGAGTTCGTTACGGAACTGCTCGTACGAGTTCGGCACCGCGACGTCGAATCCGCGAGGGATTACGTGGCCGTCCAATTCCTTTGGTGCCGGCTGGTAGTAACGCGTGATTTGCCAATCGGTGGTCGTGCTCTTCAAATCGTCACCGGGCACGAACCCGCCCAAGACGCATTGATAAGTGAATCGGCCTCGCCCGTTCAGTTCGAAGCGGACTTGTTGCTTCTGTCCGTCTTGGGCCAAGAGTTCGGAAGGCACGTCGATCGTCTGCGTACGCGAATCGGCATCGACATCCAGTTCTTTGGCCAAATGGTCGTTGACGTAGACGGTCAATTTGTACTTCTCATCCTTGAATTGCGAACGAGCGAACCAACGGCTGACCGCCAGCATGGCAGGCCCGGTCGCTTTGTCGGGCGACCAACGATGTCCCGTCCGATTCGCCATCAGCCAATCGACTTGCTCTTTCAGGCGGCCATCGCTCGGGGTGACCTCTTCCAAACCAAGGGCGTAGATCGCTCGGACTTCGGTCGTCGAGCTGTTCCAACAGTTCAACGCCATAGACGCCGCGTTCCAGTCCTGCTTGGCGAGCAGGCCAAGCAACTCGCCCGCCGTCTGCTTTCGGTCCATTTCGGCAAACGTCAGCGCCAGATAGGCAAGCCCCGCGGGCGAAAGCGATTGGCGGTTACGATACAGTTGGTTGGCCAGCGGGAAGTCGCTGTGATCCGCCACAGTCAATGCATGCAGCAACACGATCTTGGTTTCGTAGTCCGTAACGACGGATTCGCTCAATTTGGTCTGCACGTGGTTTACCGCCTTGTCGTACGCCTCGTCCGGAATCCGGTATCCGGAGGTTTTCGCCAGACTGATTGCCCAGAGCGTGCGAGCGGAATGGAAGCGATTGCTGGTCTTCTCGCCGGCATTGGCCCAGCCCCAGCCCCCGTCGTCGTTTTGCAGCGAAATCAGCAAACTGATCGACGAGCGAACGCGGGCGTCGAGCGATTCGGCATGCGGGCCGGCCGCGTCGCGCGTGGCACCGAGCAGCTTCTGCAGCGCGAGCGATGCCATCAAATCGGCGACGGCCGAGTCCGTGTCGGACGCAATCTGCTTGGCCTCCAACTGGCACCAAGTGGCCGGGGCCAGCACGGCATCCAGCAAACTGCGTTCGACCGTCGGGCCGATGATGACCTCCAGACGCGGTGATGCCAACGTCATGCCTTTGGGCTGCTCGACAATCGCCAACACATCACCAGCGACCGAACCTCCGGCGATCGAGAAGACCGGCATGCCATACGGCCGCACCGGAACCATGCGGCGAACCACATCGCGCTGGTCGCCTGTGCTGACAGCCAGTTCGAATTCAACCGTCGTGCCCGGTGCGCCGCCTCTAGCTGCCTCGTCCGGTAGTTTCAACGTTTGCTCGAAGACAATCTCCTCGATGCCTTTCTGCGTGACTTCCAGCTCCTTCTGCTCCGTAGTTGTTTTGTCGCCCAGTTTGATCTTCAAGGTGACCTCGACGGTGCCTTCGTCCACGGCATTGTTGTGGACCGAGGCAGCGATTTGTGCCTTGTCGCCGTCGGTGTAAGCGGATGCCGTCTTCAACTGGCCAAACAACTCCTTCCGCACGGCGAATTCATGTCCGGCCTCGCCTGCGAGCGTGTCTTTCGTCACACCTTTGGCCAGAAGCGACCAACCGGTCGATCGATCCGGCAGTTCGAAGGTCACCGTCGCTTTGCCGTCTTCGCCGGTGACCACCGACGGATTCCAATAACCCGTTTCGTGCGGCGGCAAGTTCGGCATCAGTGCGGTGCCGCGTTCCGCCAAGTCATTCAGCAACGCCGCCACCTGGGCCTGATCGCGCTGATTATCGGTGACCATGAACCAGGAGCCGTCGCCGGCCATGGCCTGCACGCCACCATTTGTGATGAGGACTTTTCCGGCGGTCCCCGCCTGCTCCTGCAGACGTACGACTTGTCCTGCGTGCGGCGAATTCAAGACAAGCCCGCCCAGCATCAACTGACCGCGACCGGCATCGCCGCGTGTGCTCAGTCTGCGGACGCTCAGATCGGCCCACAACCGCGTGTCGGCCACACCGAGAGCCTGACGATCGTCGAAGGCAACCGAGGATTGCTCCACGGATTCCGAGTAATGACTGAGGCCCTGCTGCTGTCTCGAGCCAAAGGCTCCACCACCCATACCTCCGCCGTAACCGGCTTGGCCGCCCATGCCTCCGGCATCATAGCCTCCGATCTGTGGTACGCCATTGGTGTCAAAGTCGACGTCGACCTGTGGGGCGCCGAATGGATCTGCGGCGTCTGCGGAATCACCGTTGACAACTGGAATGACGCTCGTGACAAACGGACGCTGTGGCTGATCGTCTTCGTCATTAACGGCCATCATCTCTTCCGCGCCGGCGCGGTTTCCTTCCGCCAACTCCTCCATGACGCGTCGCTCTTCCTCTTCGATCGCAACTCGTTCACCTTCGGCCAAAAGTCGCGGATTGACCCGCCGCGTGGTTGGTCGGTAACCGAATGTGATGGTGGAAGTGGTACGGACGGCGGATTGGCGGCGCGCGCCACGAAAGAAGTCCTCGATCGCCGCAACCGCCGACGGGAACCGCCCGATCAATGCCTGCTCGACCATCGCCAGGCTCAACTCGGCGGCGACCGGCTTGCCCTGTGGGTCGGTGGCAGACACGGTCACTTCCACTTCGTCGCCGGGACGGAGCGACTGCTTCTCGTCGGCGTCCTTTCGCTTGATCGCGACCGTGACATTCAGATCACGCTCGACGCTGAACGGACTGGACGCCGCGTGGAAGCGTCTCGGCGGCGTTTCCTTCTCGTCTTCCTCCTTGGGGTCAGGACGAGCATCGGTCATCACAGCGATTGCCAGATCGAAGTTCGGTGCCAGCTTCGCCGTCATCGGAACGTCAAGCTTGTTGGCTCCCTTCTTCAACTCCACCAGCCGGTAATCCAAAATCTTGGCACCCTGGAAGGTGACCAGTGCCAAAGCGGGCTGCTCGCGCCAGTGCACTTGGACGCTGGCCGTATCACCGACCTTGAAGGTGTGTTGGTCGGCAAGAATCCGAAGGCGAATCTCGTCTTTGTCGTCGGAGATATGGACCGTTACCTCCGTTTCGATCGGATTCTCGAAGCGATCCACGCCGGCCACTCGGATCGTATATATCCCGCCTTCTTCCACTTTCAGCGTTTGTCTTGCGATACCGCCCTCGTCGGTCTCCACGTCGTGCTTCTCGACCAGTACCTCGCCGTGCTCGCCGTCGACCTCCGTCTGCTGCAGGACACTCAGCGTCAGCGGTCTCTGGACCGGTTCGCCTTCGGCATCCGAAGCGGTGACCTTCAGTTCGAAGGTTTCGCCGGCCAAGTAGACGTTGCGCACCATCTCGGCCGACAGCGAAAATCCTTGGGTCGACAAGTAGAAGATCTTCTTCGCGACCAGATTCCTTTCGGCCAGTTCGGCGGTCAGTGTCGTCTGTTGCGATTCTCGCAAGGATCGTGTTTCCAGCCGGAAATGGACTTCGCCCGCCTCGTCCGTTTTCGCGGTGTGTACGCGCCCGTCGACAAACACGTATCGGATCTCGCGGTCGACCAGCGGGGCCCCGTAGTAATACGTGGCCCGAATCACGCCTTCGATCTCCTCGCCGCGGTAGTAGACCGCCCGCGGTGTTTCGATTTCCAGGCGTATGGGTTCCAGCTTGTAGTCGTGGACCGTGAACGTTCCCTGATAGCTCTCGCGATCGTCGTCGTGGACCAGGACGCGGTATTGACCCTGGGCGGCGGCGCTGGTCAATAAGAAATGCATGTGAAACGATCCGAAATCGTTCAAGCGGATGCTCGTGTCTTGTACCAATCGGTTTCGGCTGTCGTACACGTCCACTTGGTACTCTTTGTCCGCCGAGACCGTGTACGTGTCCTCGGAGACCTTGCGGATGACGCCGCGCAGATGGACCATCTGTCCGGGACGATAGGCCGGCCGATCGGTGTAGATGTATCCCTTGTCACTAAGCCCCTGGGCGACGCCCAAGCCGTTCAGGCCGACCAGGTTCGATGCCGAGTGGGTCCCGTTGATGGCAAACACACGCACGTCGCCGGCAGATTCCAGCTCTTCGAATGATTTGTGGAACACGCCGTCGTCGCCCGTTTCGCCTTCGGCAAACACCTGTTTGCCGTCCGAGAGCAGCACGCGCGCCTTGGGCCACGGCTTGCCCGTACGCATGTTCTCGGCGAACACGAAAACCTCGTCACGCGAGCCTTTGAAAATCACGTCCAAGTCGCTCTGCACGACCAGCGTTGTGGCTTCCAGCGTCTTGCTGCTGATGGTAATGGCCATCACGCCGCCTTTGCCCGCGTCGGCTTCCTTCCCGGCGGGAATGGGCAGCGGCACGTCCACATCGCTCTCGTGACGTTGGTACTGCTTGTAGTCAGGGATTTTGAATTCGAACGTCTTGTCCGGGTCGATCAAGGCGATATCCAAAGCTTCCACGCCACGCGTAAGATGCATCTTTCGGAAATACGTTTCCATGTCGACCATGTAGACGCGCACGGTGACGCTTTCGATGTTGCGCGTCGCTA
Organism: Pirellulaceae bacterium; assembly: GCA_016784735.1. Taxonomy (GTDB): domain Bacteria; phylum Planctomycetota; class Planctomycetia; order Pirellulales; family Pirellulaceae; genus JADHUC01. The sequence goes on from JADHUC010000018.1 coordinate 52,946, forward strand.
ACTTCACTTGAGGCGTTTCGTCACTGCGGAAAACGCGTTCGGTCGCTATCTTCATCGTTTTGGCCGTGAGACGTGCGATTCGGCGTTTGGCGTGCCGGACGTGGCCACCGCTGGTGACTTTGCGAAATTCTTCCAACGCTTCGTCCAACTTGCTCAGCTTCTCCTCCAGCGTGTAGGCGATCATGTATTGAGCGCGGGAGGCTTCTTGCGAGCCGGGATATTTCGACACCAGCCGCCGCCAATCGGCAATTGCGGCATCCCAGGCTTCCTGGGCGAAGTTCATTTGGCCGAAGTGGTATTGAATGCTCCGGTTGCGATCGTCCAACGGATGTTTGGCCTGGAATTCGGACCAGAGTTGTCGTGCAGCCTTGTAGTCCTTCTTGGCGTAGCGCTCGGCGGCCTTGGCAAACTCCGTGTTGACGATTTCCTGTTGGACTTCGCTCCAAGACTGGTGGGTGGGATGGCTGCCCAAGAATTCCTTCCAAGCCGCCAACGCCTCATCGAATTTGCCTTGCATCTTGTACGCGTGGCCCAGCAGGTGGCGGGCGGCCGGGACCTGCTCGGTGTCGGCGTAGCGTTTGTCGGCCAGAAACTGAGTGAGCGCCTGCGTTGCGTCTTCGTTGCGGTCGACGTGGTTAAAGCTTTGGCCGATTCGCAGATGAGCCTCTGGTGCCAGCGTGTGATCGGGATACTGTTCCAGGAACCCGCGAAGCGAGGCCACGCCCAGCGACAACTGCTCGTCATCGTCCGGCGTGGGGATGCTGTACGTTTCGGAGATCTTGAACGCGGCTTGGGGTGGGAGATCGGATTCAGAGCCTTTGTGCAAATCCAACAAGTCTCGCCAGGCACTGCGAGCTTCGATCGGATTGTCGGCTTCCATCAACGTCTCGCCCAGGCGAAACCGGGCTTCGACGACCAGCGCGTGATCTTCGTGCTCGTCAATAAACCTGCGGTATTGTTCCGCAGCTTCGTCGTGGTTGCCGAGTTTCTGCTGACACTGCGCGGCGCGCAGTTCAATTCCCACGCGGCTTTCTGGTTTCGGTCCTACCTTCAGAGCCCGCTGATAGAAGTCCAGGGCCTTCTCATAGTCCGGTTCCTCTTCTTCTTTGGGCGGTTTGAAGTAGACATTCGCGTATTCGAGGTAGATGTCGGCGATTTCCTGTTTTCGGTCCGGGGAGAACAAATACTGGGCTTCGGCCCGGTACGTCAGTTCGGCGTTGCGGAAATCTCCTTTTCGAGCGTGGGAGAGGCCCTTGGCGAATCTGGCTCGGCGAGCCCATGGGCTGTCGGGGAAATCCTTGCTGACGGTGTCATAGGCGGCAATTGCCTCGTCGTACTTCTTCTGGAAGTGCAACGCTCGGCCTTTCAGGTAGGCCAGATAGTCCAGGTCGGCTTCTTCTGCCTTTGCGGCCTTGTCGATAGCTGCCGCTGCCTCGGCATACTTCCGATCCTGCATCAACTGGCCGATCTGCTCCGGCACTTTGGGCGTTGCCGCATACAGCGCCGCACTCAGGAATCCCACCAAGAGTGTCCCGATAATCGCCTTGCGTAGACCGAACATAGCTATCCCCTCGTAATGACCGCTTGTTGTTGCCCGCCCTGCCCAGATATTATTCCTTATACCTTGTCGCGGGTGGTCAAGGAAGAATTACGAGTGGTCTTTGGCGAAATGGAGAGATTTGGTAGCTTCGTAGCGATGCGACCGTAAGAGTAACACGCCCCACGTACGAAGAGCTTAACACCTGATGGCGAAGAAGAAGGCAACAAAGCGAACAACGAGCAACAAGAAAGTGCAACTGAGCCCGGCAGACCGAAAAACGCTGAAATCGCTAGTCGGCTTGGCGAACGACATTGTCAAGACGGCGGACCGCGGCCGCGCACCTCACCTGGACATACCGTCTCGGTCACTTTCAAACGTTCGGTACAACAAGGCCAAGCGATTTATTGAGATGGGCAGCGGCAAGAACCGCCGCGAGCTGTTCAATCTGTCGCAGGCCAAGAGCTACATGCAGACCGTGCTGGTCAGCAGCGGCTGCAAACAACTGATCGAGCAGGACAAGACGACGAGCATTCGTGGATTGTACTACCTGTTGAAGCACACGATCGAGGGCGTCAAGGAGGAGACGTTCGACGACCAATCGGACTGCGACCCGGTTATCGAAGACGCGGAGGTCATGCTGAACTCTCTGCGCGAAGAGCTTCACCTGTACGCTCAAAAAAAGGGGGACATGGTAGGCGAGATCGTGCTGATCGACCGGGGCGACGAAATCGACTGCTCCCACATGGGCTCGGGCGGCTATGGGATTCCTTCGATCGTCGAGCCGGAGATTATCGAGTTCAAGGAGTGCGACGCCGAGTTTGTCCTGCATGTCGAAAAAGACACCGTCTGGCAACGCTTCAACGAAGACAAATTCTGGCGCACTCACAAGTGCATCCTTACCCACGGGGGCGGCCAACCACCGCGTGGTGTGCGACGACTGCTGTACCGGCTGAATCACGAACTGAAGCTGCCGGTGTACTGCCTGCTGGATAACGACCCGTGGGGATATTACATCTACAGCGTGTTGAAACAGGGCTCGATCAACCTGGCGTTTGAGTCCAAGCGAATGGCGATTCCCAATGCCCGCTACATGGGACTGCGCAGCAAGGACTACGAACGGTGCGGCCTCACGCCCAGCGTGACGATCGATCTGACGGATACCGACGTGAAACGCGCGAAGCAAATTGCCAAGTATCCCTGGTTTGAAAAGAAAAAGCCGTGGCAGAAAGAAATCCAATTGATGCTGAAGAACGGCTTCAAGCTGGAAGTGGAAGCGCTGATCAGTAAGGACATCAGCTACGTCACCGAGACGTACGTGCCCGAACGGTTGGAGGACCAGGATTTCTTGGATTAGGCTCACACGTCCGGCGGAGTGAGCAGTGGAATGATCTGGCGCCGATTTCGACGGTAGATGCGAAAGTCGCTGTCGAGCGTCACCACCACGCTGTCCGGGATAGTCTCCGACATCCGTACCAGGCAACCATCGGCCAACGACATGGGGACGTTCGCGTATCGGCGAATAAGTTCCACGACGCGCGGCAAATGGCCCTGAAGATTAAAGCCAACTTGCACCGCCCCGCGTTCGAGAAGATCCAGCAGCGATCGACGCCCGATGTCCGTCGAACGCAGCAGAAACCAAGCCTCGGAGAGGACCGACTCGCACGTCAGCAACGGCGCGGGGGATTGACCTACATGGCGGTTGGACCATTCGTGCCATTGATCGCGCCGGTCAATCGCGGCAACCAGCGGTCCCGTGTCGATCAGCACGGTCGTCACTCGCCATACCCTTCCATGTACTTCGAGTTTGTCGATAGATCGCCTGGCCCTTCCGCAGAGCCCAGCAGGTCACCCGCCAATTCTGCAACCGTCACCGCCTGGCGCGGCTGATCGCCGTTGAGGAAATGCTCCAGAGCCGTTCGCACCATCTCGGACTTAGTTTGTCCGCGCTGCTTCGACAAACGATTCAGCTTTGCGTGCAAGCTATCCGGCAATTTGAGGGAAATGGTTTTCATTCACGTGACTCCCGGAGGCAAACGGGTTCACCCGCCGAATCCTTCCATATACCTCGTGTTGGTCGACAAGTCACCGGGGCCTTCGACACAGCCGATCCACTTTCGTGCAGCTTCCAGAAACGACCCGCAGGCCGGCGACTTCTCACCATTCAAATGCTCTTCGATCGC
>JADHUC010000329.1 GCA_016784735.1 Pirellulaceae bacterium
AACCCACATGCACTTCAACAACCGCCCTGCGCAGCTTTACTCGCCCGGTGGCAATGAGGGAAACACACCATCTTTTTCCTTCCGAGTAGTGGTCCCTTTCTTCTGGGCACTCCCGGGTCATTTTGGGTGAGCGACATAGCGTTGGTGATGCAGCCGGGCCCATGCCGTCCGGGCCGAGGTTCATGAGCCCTGAGGGGCGGAAAAAAGTGTACGTTTTGACAGCGGAGTGAGGGCCCTCCAGTTTGGAGATTCATATGGACCATGTTCTCGTGACCGGCGGTGCTGGCTTTATCGGTAGCTGCTTCGTCCGACAGTGGCTTGCCGAAGAGGAAGCTGGTGTCGTCAATCTGGACAAACTGACTTACGCGGGCAATCTGGATTCACTGAGTGCAGTTGCGAATGATCCGCGATATGTGTTTCGACAGGGCGACATCGCAGATTCGTCCTTAGTAGCCGGTTTGCTCGACGAATTCCGACCAAGGGCCGTCGTGAATCTGGCGGCCGAGTCACACGTCGACCGATCCATCGACGGACCTGCCGACTTCATGCAAACGAACATCATGGGGACATTTCGATTGCTCGAAGCAGCGTTGGCGTATTGGCGTGGCCTGTCGAAGACGGAGCGGTCACAGTTCCGCTTCCTGCACGTTTCCACGGACGAGGTGTACGGCTCGCTCGGTCCGGACGGAAGGTTCGCCGAAACAACATCGTACGCGCCAAGTTCGCCATATTCGGCGTCGAAAGCGTCGTCAGACCACTTGGTTCGTGCCTATCATCGCACGTACGGCTTACCCGTTTTGATCACGAACTGCTCCAACAACTACGGCCCGTGTCAGTTCCCCGAGAAGCTGATCCCGCTGATGATTCTAAACGCCCTAGAAGGCAAACCGCTTCCCATCTATGGCGACGGTCTGAATGTCCGCGACTGGTTGTTCGTGGAAGATCACTGCGTTGCGATTCGAACGGTGCTAGACAAAGGTGTCCCCGGCCAGACGTACAACGTCGGCGGTGACTGCGAACGGACGAACCTCCAGATTGTCGAGGCAATCTGCTCGACTGTCGATCGTCTCTGCTCCGGGCTTCCCCACGCCCCATGTCGTTCTTTGATCACCTTCGTTACTGACCGCCCTGGGCACGACCGGCGATACGCGATCGACGCCACGAGAATCCGGCAAGAATTGGGATGGGCAGCGGCATGTGATTTTGAATTGGGGCTGGAACGGACCGTGAAGTGGTACATCGACAACCCAATGTGGGTCGAGCGCGTCACGTCGGGCAAGTATCGACGGGAACGTCTCGGCCGAGTGAATCCGACAGAACACAATGATGCCGCCGCGTGAATCTGCGACGTGGCCTTCGAGGAAGTAACTCGCATGCGCCCACTCGTTCCCTCGCCAGAGTGGAGATAACTTCATGCAAAGAAACCAGGCAATGACCAGCTCCCCGATTTGCAGCAAGGGCATCATCTTGGCCGGCGGAAGTGGTACGAGATTGTACCCGGTTACTCAGGCAGTGAATAAGCAACTGCTGCCCGTGTATGACAAGCCGATGGTCTATTATCCGCTCTCTACGCTTATGTTGGCCGGAATTCGGGATGTGCTGCTGATTACAACGCCGAAGGACGTAAGCGCGTATGAGCGGCTGCTTGGCGACGGTGGGCAACTCGGTATGTCTATTCAATACGCCGCTCAGCCAAGGCCCGAGGGACTGGCGCAGGCGTTTATTATTGGGCGGGAGTTCATTGGCGACGATCACGTTGCTCTCGTCTTGGGAGATAATATCTTCTATGGACAAGGCTTCCAGCCGGTGCTGTCGAGAGCCGCCAATAATCCCCACGGGGCTACCATCTTTGCATATCCTGTGAAAGACCCACAGCGGTTCGGCGTCGTCGAGCTCGGTCCGCACTCCGAGGCCGTCTCCATTGAAGAAAAGCCAAATCACCCGAAGTCGAACTTGGCCGTCGTGGGGCTCTACTTCTACGACAATCGAGTCGTGGACATCGCCGCAAACCTTAGACCCTCGACTCGCGATGAGTTGGAAATCACGAGCGTGAATGAAGAATACCTCCGACGCAGGCAGTTGCACGTCGAAATCCTGGGACGAGGATTCGCCTGGTTGGACACGGGCACGCCCGAGTCGCTTATTCAGGCTGCTAGCTTTGTGGAGGCAGTGGAGTCGCGTCAGGGGTTGAAAATTGCTTGCATCGAGGAGGTGGCCTACCGAAAGGGCTTCATTACGGCCGATCAGCTACGATCTATCGCCGCGCAGATGAACAACGGCTACGGCGATTACCTTCGCGAGATTGCAGAGCCGTCGCACAAGTTTGATTACGAGGCCAGTCCTCCATCGAGGAAGGTGGCATGAGTCGCCGCCTGAAGGAGGTTGGTAAGGAGGCCGACGAATACGGCCGCAGAGTCCGAGCATTGAAAAAGTACCTTGTTGCTTTGTTGAAACTTGCGATCGCGTTCGCGATCATTGCGAAGATCCGCTTGACTCTTCGTTCTTCTCACTTCGTCACTGGAGCCGCTGCCCGTTAACTACTCTTCATCTGTCAAGGAAGACACATGAGCTGTCAAGGAAGACACATGTCCTACCTCTACGGAAAACGCATTCTCGTCACCGGCGGTGCCGGCTTCTTGGGCAAGGAGGTCTGCCCCGCGCTTGAACAATTCTCTCCAGCGCAAATCATTGTCCCGCGCAGCGCAGATTCCGATCTGCGGGAACGAGTCGCGATCCGTCGACTCTTGGAGAAAGAGCGGCCCGAGGTCGTCATCCATTTGGCCGCCGTCGTTGGCGGGATCGGAGCGAATCGGGAAAACCCTGGCCGGTATTTTTACGATAATGCCGCCATGGCGATTCATTTGATGGAAGAATCGCGCCTGGCCGGCGTTCAGAAGTTCGTATCGCTTGGGACCATTTGCTCCTATCCCAAGTATACGCCCGTTCCGTTCAAAGAAGAGGATCTGTGGAACGGGTATCCGGAAGAAACGAACGCTCCCTACGGGCTGGCGAAGAAGATGCTGCTGGTACAGGGGCAAGCATACCGCGAGCAATATGACTTCAACGCCATCACACTGCTGCCAGTCAACCTGTACGGGCCCGGTGACAATTTCGATCCCAGCAGCAGCCACGTGATTCCCGCGCTGATCCGCAAGGTACTCGAAGCCAAAGACGAGGGTAGTGATCATATTGAGGTGTGGGGAACGGGAACGGCTTCGCGTGAGTTCTTCTTTGTGCGCGACGCAGCGCGGGCCATCGCACTGGCGGCTGAAGGGTATAACAAACCAGAACCGGTGAACTTGGGCTCGGGCCACGAAGTCACGATACGCGAGTTGACAGAGTTGATCTGCGATCTGTGCGGCTTCGGGGGGCAGATTATTTGGGACTCCAGCAAGCCGGATGGCCAGCCGCGCCGTTGCCTGAACACGACACGTGCCAAGCAGGAACTTGGCTTTGCGGCATCAACAAGTCTGCGTGACGGACTGATGGAGACGATTGAATGGTATGAGCGGTCAAGAGTCGAGAGCCAAGAGCCAAGAGCAGAGGGCGGAGAGCAGGAGAACCAATCCGAAACCGGAAATCAAGAATCGGCCATCCGCCTCCGGGCTCTCGACTCGCAACTCGCGACTCTCGACTCGCCCGCTCGCCGCGCTGTCGTCACGGGTATCGCGGGCCAGGATGGGTCCTATCTGGCCGAGTTATTGCTAGGGAAAGGCTACGAGGTCCACGGAATCGTACGCCGCAGCAGTTCCATCACTCGGAGCCGGCTGGATGCTCTTAGCGTTGCACCGGAAGTACGGAGAAAGAACCTGGTCCTCCACTACGGCGACTTGACGGACCCTCACAGCCTGATGAACTTGGTGCTGGACGTCGAACCGGACGAGATCTACAACCTGGGAGCGCAGAGTCACGTGCGGGTCTCGTTTGACAATCCCCTGTACACGATCAACGTGGGCGCGACGGGCGCCTTTTCCGTATTGGAAGCGGCCCGTTTGTTGAGCAAGCGGAAGGACGTCCGTTTCTACCAAGCATCCACCAGCGAGATGTTCGGCGGTGATCCGGAGACGGCTCCACAGTCGGAAACGACGCCGTTCCATCCGCGCAGTCCCTACGCCTGCGCCAAGGTGTTCGCCCACCATCAGACCGTAAACTATCGCGAAGCATACGATATGTACGCTTGTTGCGGTATCCTGTTCAACCACGAATCGCCCCGGCGAGGCGAGACGTTCGTGACACGCAAGATCACTCGAGCTGCCGCTCGGATCAAGGAAGGACTGCAGGACAAGCTGTACATGGGCAACCTGGACGCCAAGCGAGACTGGGGTTATGCGAAAGACTATGTCGAGGGTATGTGGCGGATGCTCCAGCAGGAGGAACCCGATGATTATGTCATTGCGACGGGTGAAACCCACACGGTTGAAGAGTTTCTAGAATCTGCATTCGCTCATTTGGACCTGCAGTGGCGAGATTATGTTGAGATCGATCCTCGCTTTTTCCGGCCCAGCGAGGTGGATCTGTTGCTGGGCGACCCCGCAAAGGCGCGGGAAAAACTGGGTTGGGAGCCGCACACGCCATTCCAGGAACTCGTGAAAATCATGGTCGAAACCGACTGGCGGTTGGCCAAGTCGGAAGGCGTGACAAAAACGCGAAAGGCGGCATAGAAACGCGGCCGAAATAGACCTCGCTTGGGGAGGAGCCCTCATGAAAGCGATTATCCTCTGTGGCGGCATGGGAACACGCCTGCGCGAGTACACGGAAGTCCGGCCAAAACCAATGGTCGAGGTCGGCGGACGGCCAATGCTGTGGCACATCATGAAGATCTACGCTTACCACGGCATTACGGACTTTGTGCTGTGCTTGGGCTATAAAGGGCACGTGATCAAGGATTACTTCCTGAACTACGAGGCAATGAACTCGGACTTCACCGTAGAGCTAGGGAGTCCCGACGGTATGAAACTCTATAGAACCGGACATAATGAAAGAGGATGGCGCGTAACGCTCGCGGAAACCGGTGAGAGTACAATGACCGGCGCACGTGTATTGCGTGCCGCAGAGTATCTGGATGCCGGTGATGAGAACTTCATGGTCACCTATGGCGATGGTGTTTCGGATGTCAACCTTCGAGCCGTACTCGAATTCCACCGCCAGCATGGCAAAACCGCTACGTTGACCGGCGTTCGCCCTCCAAGCAGGTTTGGCGAGTTGGAGCGTGACGGCAACGAGGTTGTAGCATTTAGCGAGAAGCCTCCGGCCGGACAGGGCTTGATCAACGGCGGCTTCTTTTGTTTTCGACGAAGCTTCCTCAACTACTTGGCGGACGATGCCGCCTGTGTCCTCGAACGAGAGCCGCTGGAGAGGTGTGCTGCCGAGAGCGAATTGTGCGTCTTCGAGCATCCAGGATACTGGCAATGCATGGATACGTACCGCGATTGGGAAAACCTGGAGAAACTGTGGCAGACCGGGGAGGCTCCTTGGCACGTATGGAGATGGGATCTTGCATGTGCCCAGCGAACCGGAGAAGGCTTGGCAACTGGTCACTCCGGCGATTATTCGAACGTCGCACAGAAGAAAACCGCTTGACCCGCTCCCAAAGCGGATCTCGAAAGTCCTTTGGGCAAGGACAGAAAGGCATGGAAATGGACGTCCCCTTTCACTCCAGTTTCGCTGGCCGTTCGGTGTTCTTGACCGGACACACGGGGTTCAAAGGTTCCTGGCTCGCCATCTGGCTTCAGCAACTCGGTGCGTACGTACACGGATACTCCCTGGCGCCGCCGACACAGCCGAGTAGCTTCGAAGTTGCGGAAGTTCGGGAGCTATTGGCTGGTCACTACGAGTGCGACATGCGCGATATCGATTCGTTGGCTGGAGCGATTGACAAAGCTAATCCGGAGATCGTTTTTCATCTAGCCGCTCAACCAATTGTACGCACGAGCTATGAAACACCTCGCGAGACCATTGAAACCAACTTCATGGGCACATGCAATCTGCTTGAATGTGTTCGACGACGAGCCAAACCGTGCGTTGTCGTGGTGGTCACGAGCGACAAGTGCTACGAGAACCGGGAGCAAGTCTGGGGCTACCGAGAGAATGACGCGATGGGTGGCCATGATCCTTACAGCGCCAGTAAGGGCGCTGTCGAGATTCTCGTCGCGTCGTATCGACGCTCGTTCTTTGGGCCGGAAGATTGCGGCGAACACGGCGTCAAGTTGGCCACCGCCAGAGCGGGAAACGTTATCGGAGGAGGGGACTGGGCGAAGGATCGAATTGTCCCAGATGCTGCTCGTCACTTGGCCGAGGGCAAACCGGTGCCGGTCCGATGTCCCTGGGCCGTGCGTCCGTGGCAACACGTCTTGGAGCCGTTATCTGGCTATTTGTCGTTGGCGGCAAAGATGATGGCCGACGACGATCCCCAATGGTGTGATGGGTGGAACTTCGCCCCCGAAACAGGCGACGATGCCACCGTTTGCGACGTGGTGGAAACGTTCTGCAGGGCGTGGGGCCAAGGAACCTGGGAGGACATGAGCGATCCGACGCAACCGCACGAAGCCAATGTACTGAGATTGAGCATCGAAAAAGCGATCGCTCGGCTTGATTGGCGCCCCATTTGGGATTTTCACGAGACCGTCGTGCGCACAGCCCGATGGTATCGCAACTACTACTCCCGCAACAAAGCATCTATGCGCGACGCGTGTTTGGATGATATTCGATCCTACGCGACGGCCGCAGGTGGTCGGGAGTCGTTGTGCAGCTCTGATGTCCAACGACGAGGTGCAGCCGCATAGGCTCCCAGAGCACCAGAGAAAAAGTTGGTCTTGCCGGTTGCTGACCGAGCCATCACGTCCACAAGAACTCTCCAGATCTATCGAATAGGACCCCAGCACGATGCCAGGAGCTTCTTTGAGTCACCCCGAGGCATTACGCCAAAAGATCCTGCGGTTAACTCGCGAGTATTACGCCGTGAAGTGGGAGACGAAGCCCTTTGTCCCCGAAGAATCCTCCGTGCCGGTCAGTGGCCGCGTATTCGACGCAGACGACCTTGAAACGCTTGTCGACTCCTCTCTTGACTTCTGGCTGACCGCTGGTCGTTATGCAGACACGTTCGAACGGGAGTTCGCGCGTTGGATGGACGTGCGTTACGCGCTGCTGGTCAACTCCGGATCCAGCGCGAACCTATTGGCCTTCGCGACCCTAACGGCGGAAGAACTCGGCGAGCGGCGTATCCAGCCGGGCGACGAAGTGATCACCGTGGCTGCTGGCTTCCCCACGACAGTGAACCCCATTCTGCAGCATGGCTGCACTCCCGTGTTCGTTGACGTGGAACTGGGTACCTACAACATAGATACGAATGCACTGGAGGCAGCCCTCAGTCCCCGCACCAAAGCGATCATGATCGCCCACACGCTGGGCAACCCGTTCGATGTGGATCGCGTGGTTTCCTTTGCCAAGGAGCACAACCTGTGGCTGATCGAAGACTGCTGCGACGCCGTCGGAGCGACTTATCAAGGCAAGAAAGTCGGCACTTCTGGCGACCTGGCCACGGTCAGTTTCTACCCGGCCCACCACATCACGATGGGCGAGGGTGGAGCAGTACTGACCAACAATCCGCGACTCAAGAGATACGCCGAATCGTTCCGTGATTGGGGGCGCGACTGCTGGTGCAAGCCGGGATGCGACAACACATGCGGCAAGCGATTCGATCAGCAACTGGGCGACCTGCCGTCGGGCTACGACCACAAGTACGTCTATTCCCGCATCGGCCACAATTTGAAGGTAACCGACATGCAGGCCGCAGTCGGTGTGGCCCAACTTAAGAAACTTCCGCAATTCATCGAGGCACGTTGTCGCAACTTCCAGTACCTTTACGACGGGCTGAAAGATATGGAGGATGTGCTTATCCTGCCGCGAGCCACACCCGGATCGGAGCCAAGTTGGTTTGGCTTCCCGATAGCCGTGCGTCCAGAAGCGCCGATCACGCGCAACGATCTGGTCCGACACTTGAACAGCCGCAAGATCGGTACGCGGCTCCTTTTCGCCGGGAACCTATTGCGTCAGCCGGCCTACCGCAACCAGCCGCACCGCAAGGTCGGCGACTTGCCGAACACCGACTTCGTCATGAACCACGTCTTGTGGACGGGCGTCTACCCGGGCCTGACCAGTCAAATGATCGACCATGTCATCACCACCGTCAGAGAGATCCATGTCAGCCGAAACGTCGCTTAATACCTCGGTCGCGCCATCAATCGCGCCAAACGTGTTCGTCAACGACCGTTGTGCACGCAAGGCGTCCGACTTTATCGCGGACTATCTTGAAGCCCGTGGCGTCCCATGCGTCTTCGAGATGGCGGGCGGGATGATAGCCCACATCCTCGACTCCTTGTCCCGCAAGGAACGCGTCAGCATCATCAGCACACACCACGAACAGGCCGCCGCTTTTGCCGCCGAAGCGTTTGGCCGCATGACGGGGACGCCCGGGGTGGCCTTCGCAACAAGCGGGCCAGGAGCAACGAATCTGCTAACTGGGATCGGAAGCTGCTATTTCGATTCCTCCCCAGCGGTGTTTATCACAGGGCAAGTCAATCGCCATGAAATGAAAGGCGATCGAGGTATTCGCCAACTCGGTTTCCAAGAAACGGATATTGTATCGGTCGCACAACCTTTGACGAAGGCCGCGTGGCTGATCCACAAACCTGAACTCCTTCCTTCGATGTTGGATAATGCCTTCTCGTTGGCGATGCTTGGCAGACCTGGACCCGTTCTGCTGGACATTCCCATGGACGTTCAACGTGAGGTGATTCGCGTGCCTGAGCCCTCCAATGGCAAGAACAGGTCGTCGCCAAGAACGGGCTCACTGGACCGGGAAGCAGCCGCGGTCGTCACGGGACTCGCCAAGGCCGAGCGTCCGTTGATTCTGGGCGGGGGAGGAATTCACTCTGCACGGGCTCTTGCCGGTTTTCGAGACTTCGTTCGTAACTCGCGAATACCTGTAGTGAATTCCCTGCCCGGCGTCGACCTGTTGCCATACGGCCACCCGCTGCGAGTGGGAATGATCGGCTCGTACGGCAATCGTTGGGCGAACAAGGCGCTGGCAGAAGCCGATTGCTTGCTTGTGTTGGGAAGCCGACTGGATGTGCGTCAAACTGGGGCAGATACCACTTCCTTTAGAGGCGACCGGGTGATCTACCACGTGGATTGCGAGCAGGGGGAGATCAACAATCGGGTTATTGGATGCAGGCCGATCCTCGCCGAACTATCTACGTTTTTGGAGGCTGCAAATCGGGTTGTTTCGGAGGTGGATCTATCGGACCATTGGGAGTGGCGAGCGGAAATCGAGGAACTGCGACATCGCTGGCCCGATATCGCCGAGCTTCCCGACATCAAAGGCATTAATCCCAACGCTCTGATGCATCTCCTGTCACGCCATAGTCGTGAGGCTGTCGCCTATGCCGTTGATGTGGGACAACATCAGATGTGGGCTGGTCAATCGCTTGAGTTGCACGCCGGGCAACGGTTCCTGACGTCGGGTGGCATGGGTTCGATGGGGTTCGCATTACCGGCCGCAATCGGTGCCAGCCATGCCTGTGGCAAACGGCCCGTCGTCGTCATTGCGGGAGATGGCGGTTTTCAATGCAACATCCAGGAATTGCAGACGGTGGTCCGCAATCAGGTACCGTTGAAAATCGTGGTACTGAACAACCGTTGCCACGGCATGGTGCGTCAGTTTCAAGAGTCCTATTTCGAGCGGCGTTATCAATCAACGATGTGGGGTTACAGCGCGCCTGACTTCGCGCGGGTCGCTGCGGCCTATGGGATTTCGTCGCGCACAGTCGAAGATGCGCAGGCACTGGACGATGCGTTGGCAAATCTTTGGCAAGACCCCGGCAGCCCCGGCCTTTTGCAGGTCATGATCGATCCTCAGGCTAACGCCTATCCGAAACTGGCTTTCGGCCGGCCTATTTCCGAGATGGAGCCGCATGCCAGACCGCTGGAAATCGAATCGACATGAGTTCAACGGCAACGCGAATCTTCGTCACGGGTTCCAGCGGGTTCGTGGGGTCACATCTCCTTGCCCAGCTTCTAGCCGAAAGTCGCCGTTACCAAGCGGCAATCTTGCGACGTCCGGGGAGCAATCCATGGCGAATCGCTCCGCTGCTGAAACACGTCGAGACCATCGTGGGCGATCTCACTGAGCCAACATCTATCGATCAGCAATTGCGGAAGTTCGCCCCCCAGGTTGTGGTGCATCTGGGCTGGCAAGGCGTTACAGGTCGCAGGTATGACGATACGACACAACTCGACAATATAAACAACTCGATCAATCTCTTAAGAATGAGCGCTGCGGCTGGTGCCTCGGTATGGATTGGCTTGGGATCGCAAGCGGAGTACGGTCCCTGCCATGGTACGATTGCCGAAGATACCCCTTGCCACGCGATGACGCTGTATGGCGCCGCGAAGTTGAGCGTGTGCCAAGTTGCCCGTCACTTCTGCGCTGTGCATGACATGCGGTTTGCGTGGTTGCGATTGTTCTCCTGTTACGGCCCTGGAGATCATGCGGATCGGATGATACCTAATCTCATCACCAATCTCCTGGCAGGCCGGTGCCCGCCGTTGACAGCCGGAGAACAGCGATGGGATTACATGCACGTCGAAGATGCTGCCGCGGCCATCCGGAACGTGATTTTCCAGAGCATCGCGGAAGGAGTCTTTAATCTCGGTTCGGGTGCCACGCGTACGATCCGCAAGATTTGCGAGTATATCCGTGATCTGATCAACCCATCGCTTCCGCTGGTTTTCGGAGAGGTCCCCTATCAGACAAATCAGGTCATGCACCTTCAAGCTGACATTCGGCGTCTAGCTGAAGTCACCGAATGGGCACCACAGATTCCGCTCGACGAAGGACTGCGTCAGACCGTTCAATGGTATCGTGATAAAGGGGCATTATTCGCCGCTTGATCACCCACGTCGTCAAGAAGACGCTACTGTCTATTCCCTACACCCAACTGATCCTTCGTTGCATCAAGTAACTATCGATCAGCTTCTATCCCCGAGTTCGAGAGACTCTGTGATTTCTATAACGGCTGAAGACAGACTGCGATGATCAATTCCTTCCACAAGCTTCGTCCCTCGCGCTTCCACACCGATGGCTTACCAGCTTTGGTGCTGCGTCTTTGGCGTCACCTCAGTCGGCGACGCCAGCGTCAATTCGGGCTGCTAATGGGCCTGATGCTGGTCGGTGCGTTCACGGAGGTCGTTAGCTTGGGTACAGTATTGCCGTTCCTCGGCATACTCACCGCGCCGGAACGCGTGTTTAGCCAACCTGTCGTTGCGCGCATAGCACAGACCATCGGCATCAACTCGGCGGACCAATTGGTGTTGCCCGTCACTATCGCCTTTGCCACAGCAGCCCTGATCGCCGGGGCGCTCCGTCTCTTGTTGCTATGGGCTAGTACACGAATTACGTACGCCTGTGGTGCAGACCTTAGCATCGACGTGTATCGACGCACCCTGTATCAGCCATATCCAGTCCATGTCGCGCGCAACAGCAGTGAGGTGATCAGCGGCATCACGAACAAGATCAACATCGCGGCTGGCGTGCTGATGTGGTTGCTGACTCTAGTCAATTCGTTCGTGTTGATGTTTTCGATCATGTTCGCCTTGCTCGTTATCGATCCGGTGACGGCCTCGCTGGCGGCTCTCGGGTTCGGTGCCAGTTACGCCTTGATTACCAGGCTGGCACGTTGTCGACTCGAACGCAACAGCCGGCGAATAGCGCACGAACAGACTCAAGTTGTTAAAGCCCTGCAGGAAGGACTAGGTGGCATTCGCGACGTGCTGTTAGACGGGACACAGGAATCCTATTGCGACATCTACCGTCGCGCCGACCTACCGCTACGGCGGGCGGCAGGCAATAACGCTGTTATTAGCCAAAGTCCCCGTTACGCCATGGAAGCATTAGGCATGGTGTTGATCGCCGGTTTGGCCTATGGCCTTAGCGCTCACGCGGGAGGCATGGCTGCAGCTCTTCCGGTGCTCGGGGCATTGGCACTTGGCGCGCAACGCTTGCTACCGGCTCTGCAGCAGGGCTATAACGCCTGGGCGAACATTGTCGGCAACCACGGCGTGCTATCCGATGCAATTAGCCTTCTCGACCAGCCCCTGCCGCCCGAGCTACTACAAGCGGCTCCCGCGCCGCAACCGTTCCAGAAAGCAATTCGCCTGGATGCCGTTCGCTTCCGTTACGGCACCGACTGCCCGTGGGTGCTTGATGGTCTAAATCTGACCATCCCCAAGGGTGCTCGCGTCGGCTTTGTCGGTAGCACTGGTAGCGGCAAAAGCACGACGCTCGACCTGCTTATGGGTCTATTGGTGCCCACCGAAGGTGCATTGCTGGTAGATGGCCAACCCATCATCGGCACCCGTATTCGGGCCTGGCAGCAAACCGTCGCTCATGTGCCCCAGAGTATCTATTTGGCCGATTCGTCCCTAACCGAGAACATCGCGTTCGGTGTCCCGCGAGATGCCATCGACCTGGAGAGAGTGCGACAGGCAGCGCATCAGGCACACATCGCCGAGTTCATCGAAAGCCAACCGCATGGCTACAGCGCTTTCGTAGGTGAACGCGGCATTCGTCTCTCCGGCGGGCAGCGCCAGCGTATCGGCATTGCCCGGGCCCTTTACAAACAGACCAGCGTCTTGGTCTTCGACGAAGCTACCAGCGCCCTGGACAACGCCACAGAACAGTCCGTGATGGGCGCAATCGAAGAGCTCAGCCGCGACCTCACCATCCTCCTCGCCGCACACAGGCTCACCACTGTGCGGAGCTGCGACCTCATCGTGCAACTAGAGAACGGCCGGGTGGTAGCCCAAGGAACGTACGAACAGCTACTCAAATCCAGCCCGAGCTTTCAGCAGATGGCGGTCCATTTGAAAACTGCTTGTGTAGCGTAGATGCTGCTCGAAGCAAAGCATGTCGGAAGTCTGTCATAAAGGCCGAAATCATGGACAATAAGCTACTCAGCATCATTATCAACTATTTCAATCCCAACGAGCATCCGCGGATTGAGGCCACACTCCTCTTGGCGTTGGAATCGATTTCTTCTTATACACACCATAGTTATGAAGTCATCATTTCTGACGCATCCACTAACGTCTCGGCGAGGCTCCACGAAATATGTCTTAGGAAACACTGGACATATCTTCACATGCCACAGGCTTCCTTTCCCGAAGGATTCAATAAGGGCGCTTCGAAGGCAACGGGTGAATATCTGGTCCTCATGGCAAGCGACATATTTGTATGTGCGGATTGGGACAAGACCTTATTGTGTGAACTGAAAAGGACTGAGGCATGGATGGCCGCACCCTATTTAACCGCCTCAGACTATCGAGCTCAAACTCAGTTCTGGGGCTTACGAATGAAAACGTTTTCTCCAAGTGCCATGACCCTGAATCTAATTATGATTAGCGCTCAGCACTTCGAACAACTCGGAATGCTCGATCCGAACTTAGGCCACTTTAACGATATTGATCTTCTGTTCCGAGTTCGGGAATCAGGCGGCGAAGCGATCATCGCTTATTGTGGCCAAGTGAGTCATATCTCTGGAGCCACCATGTCTGTTGCAACAAGCATCGATTACAGGGCAGACAAAGACATCTTTCTAAATAAACACCCGTGCCTAAAGAGTAGAAACGCGCGAATGGATTATGATTCGCATCACAAGAGATTCATGCGCAATCCGCTCCTGCGAACCTATTTCAAGGTTTGTGCTTCGATTCCTTTACCCAGAGCAGCCAGTTTTCTTGCCTCGGTGGGGACGAGGATAGAGCCTGTATTAAACAAGGCATAGCCGTGTAGACCGCCAGCCCTACGCGTGAAGGACGCCTGGATGCAATGAAGCAACTATCTATCGTTGTCACCACAATTCAGACGCCAACCACTTGCATGGAAAAGCTTTCCGCCTGCGCTGAAAGGTATGATGCGCAAATACTGGTAATTGGCGACAGAAAAGGCCCGCAAGAGTATGATTTGCCCAGGACGCTGCTATTCACCTTGGATAATCAGCATGAAATGCCGTACCGCCTTCCGGCCTTGTTGCCGACCGATCACTACGCGAGAAAGAACCTCGGATATCTTTATGCGATGCATCACGGTTCAGGATGCATCTATGAAACCGATGATGACAATTTCCCTTTGGAGAGCTGGAAGCCTAGAGATGTTAGGGTTCACGCTAACAGGATATCAAAGAACGACTGGTTGAATA
>JADHUC010000330.1 GCA_016784735.1 Pirellulaceae bacterium
TCCTCCGCAAGTCGATCGAGCGCGTGCCCCACAATGCCAGTTCCCACTACAACCTAGCCTGCGTCCTGGCTCGGCAAGGCAGAAATGACGAGGCTTTGGCGGCGCTCGAAAAATCCGTCGAACTGGGCTTCCGCGACGCCAGGCACATGGAGGCCGACGAGGATCTGAAGAGCCTGCGCGAAAACGATCGATTCAAAGACATCCTCGATAAAGCCAGCAAGCCGCTCGAGGTGAAGCCTGAGGGTTGGCACTACCAGGTCACGCCGGCCGAGATACAGGACGGCCAAGTGCTGGTCGGCGAAGGGAATACGGCCTGGAATGCCAAGCTCGGGGTGTTTCACGCTTTCTTCAAACTCGACCGGGAGGCCACCGCCGACAAGGCAATTGCCGCCGGGCTGGGCAAGGCTGGCGATCTGTTGCGCACGTGGGATGCGGAAGGCACCGCAGCCGGCAACCACGGTGACCTGTACGACAACCACGACAGCGACCACTCGAACATGAATTTCAAAGCCCTTCCGCAGTTGACTCGCATCGAGTTCTCCGAGGAAGCCCGCAAACGCAATTTGCATCACGGGCTTCAGCTTTCGTTCCTGTACAACGGCGTCACGATCGGCAACTCGTCGACGGCTCTAACGTCGGGAGCATTCTGGCGGAGCCAACCCCGGCTCGCCTTGACTCGCCCGCGCGGCGCTGGGCTGCTGTATCTGCAGTACGTTGGCAACCACATGTACTTCTACCCCGAGCACCGCGACCACGACCCGCAAGTCGATGGCAAAGGGCACGGCGATGTGTTTGCGGCCAACACGCCGTACATGATCATCTCGCAGGGCTCGTCCGGATCGGACCGCGCATTCATGAACGCCGTCGCCGCTACCCTGGCGGCGTTCCGGCCCGAGGTCAAGCAGAAGCTGGCCAAGTCCGGCACGCTGATGGCCGCCGTGCAGATGATCTTCCGCAGCAGCAACAAGATGGTTGAAACGCCCGAGGACTATCTCACCGGCAAGGCCCATCCCACGGTCTTCGACGGAGCCCAGATCCAGGTGGAGAAGATGGTGACCCTGGCCCACGACATGACGCTCGAGTCGTTGCCACCCATGGTGCAAATCAAGGTGATCGAGGAAGACCAACCGATCGTGGGCCGCGACTACTTTGACGTTGCCCCGCGCGAACGCATGTTCGACACGCCCTGCGCCATCGCCCGCGTGGTTAAGTCGACCAAGCACGACCGCCGCATGGTCGTCAGCGCCGAGGGCAGCAAGGACCTGGACGGCAAGCCCCTGACCTACCATTGGGTCGTGCTGCGTGGGGACGCAGACCGCATCCGCATCAACAAGCTCGACGATACGGGCTCACGAATCGAACTGATCGTGCCCTACCACCGGCGGAGTCCGATCGCACCGGGCTCGAAGATGGAATCCAACCGCGTGGACATCGGCGTCTTTGTCCATAACGGCCAATACTACTCTGCGCCGGGCTTCGTTTGCCTCTACTACCTGGCCAACGAGAAGCGCGTCTACGACGATCGGCATTGCATCCAGGTCGTCGACTACACGGACCCGGCTGTTAAGGGCGTCTATGTCGACCCGCTGTTGGACTTCCCCAAGAACTGGCGTGACGAATACCAATACGCCGAAGACGGCAGCCGGTTGGGCTGGACGCGGACGCGCGGCGAGCAGCGTCAGGAGTTTACGGCCGATGGCGAGCTGATCCAGGAAAAAGACGCCGCCGGAAAGCCGACCAAGACCACGCCGGTCCACTATATCGCCAAACCGGGCAAGGGCGGAGCGGCGACGCTCGAGCAGGTGGCCGGGCCGACGACAGCGCAGCCTCGACAGGATTAGCGTCGGACTTGAAACTCGCCCGCAATTTATTGGGCCTGTAAGACAACTCACTTACAGATTGCCCGCCAACACGCTGACGTCCACGTTGAAGTAGTCAGCCAGCTTCCGAATGATCTGCCGACTGAACGACCTCTTTTCCGCAAGTATTTCGGAGACTGTTGACTTGGCGATCTCTGCTTCTCGGCTCAGTTGCGTCTGCGTGACGCCTTTCGCTTCCATCAGGTGACGAAGCATGTCGGCATCCGACGCTGGCTCAATGGGGTAGTGCTCTTCCTCATACGCAGCAACCAAATCGCTCAAGGCGTCAAGGTACATTTCCTCGCCGTAGTTCAACTTTCCTTTCTTTACAAGTCCATCCATGACATCCTGGGCTCCCTTGAACTGCTCTTCGGAACGGATCGAGCACAGCGGAAATGCCAGCACAAGCTCCAGGTAGGAATCTCGGTTCTTCCCCGTGAAACGGGAGGAAGTCCTAGTAGTCATCCTATCGCCCTTTCCTTTTCCGCTTCGGCGGCGGAGAATAACAGCCGCATTCATCAATCCACTTGTCGTCGTCGTAGTCCTTGTGCGTCATGACTCTGAGGATGAAGACTTTCTGGCTGGGATACAATATGCGCGTGACCAGCCGGTATTTGTTTCCTCCGATATTGAAAACGACGCAATTGCCGACGTGACTCGCAGTGCCAAACTCGACCTTCACGTCGCCCCAAGATTGCCAAGCCACAGTCCTATTGCTGACGTGCGTGTACCACGCCCTGAGCGGCCCCTCGGCATCCTCGTGTCCAGTGGTCTCCCAGAAGTCCTTCAGCCGTGCTCTGGAAATGACCCGCATTCGTTGCCACTCCACACCGTTTATCGGCATCCAGGATCATTCTAGTTCGCAAAACACGAACCGGCAAGATGGAAATTCGCAAATTGCGAACTCTTTCTTCGTGTCGTGCATGGATTACGACACGCACGTCCACACCGGGCCTGTCCGGAAAGCCCTAATCACAAAGTACCGTGAATCCCTCCATGTCGGCCCTGGGGCGTTCTTTCAGTAGCTCGTGGATCGGCTCGAAGGTCTTGAGGATCTTCTGATAATCAGGATCGTCCTTCGACAGGAACACTGGCTGGCCGCATTTCTGGGTGCCGCCGGCCTCCGCGGCCAGCGGGGCCGAGAGGAAGCTGTTGTTTTCGGGGTTCATGACGCGAGTGTAGAACTTGCGTGGGATGCCCTCCTGGTGACAATTGGCGCAACGCCGCGTGGCGACTTCGCCCAGCGTGGAATCCAGATCCAGCGGCAGCATTCGTCGGCTGCCGAGTCGGGCCTTGTGGTTCGACGACGAGGTGCCGTAGTACGGCACGTTCAGGTCGAGCCAGAGATAGACCCTTCGCCGATCTTCGTCCGGCACATTGACGCGCGCAATGCCGTTTTCGTCCGGGTGGCCGGTCCGGATGATTTCCGCCAGTTTGCTGGCCGGGCTGCCCCAACGTCGAGGCGCGATCTCCAACACATTGTGCCCCGCCCCGTTGATCGTCCAGATCCATTCGGTGTACGGGCTCATGCCTCGCACGTTGTCATATTCGGGGCCCGACGGGCTGCCGTGCTGGATCCAATTCCGCTCGGCCTGTGTCCCGGTTCGGCAGAGAATATCGTACGAGACGTTGAAGAAATCGGTCATATCGCCGGTCAAATCAACCTTGCCGAGTTGCTCGCGCTCGTTGTGGCACTCGATGCAGTTCCGGTCGAATACTCCCTGGACAACCTCCTGGTAGCTGAACCCCTTGACGCCCCAAGCGGGCCTTTCGAGTTTCTGGACAGCGCCGCGCATCGTCAGTTGACTGCCGCTGTGCGAGGTGGTGGAGTTTCGGTCCGCGTGGCATCCAACGCATCCTTGCACTTCGCCCGGCATCAGGTGAGTGAACGAGCGCATCCGTTGCAGTGCGCGTCCTTCGGCGTCGAGTGCGAGGAAATAGATGGGCACCTCAGACGGTACCTCGAACGCGGCGCTGCCGTCCTCGTTCACGTCGGCAAACCCCCAGAGTTTCTTCGGGGCGTACGTCGCACCGCACGAGACCAACGGAAACTGGAACCCAAACACCGCGATGTTCCGCATACCGGGATGGTCCAGCCGCTGGTTGTTCTGCGGCGTGTGCGTACTCTTTTCGATTTCCTGCACGACCGCAATCTGCTTGATTTCACCGCGTTTCACGTCCGGTTCAAGGCCGTTGTAGACGTCCTGCACAAACACCGTCGCCCACGCACCCGAAACGCTGCCGTCTTCCGGCAACATGGCATCGTGGTCCATGACGGTTCCGGTTTGCACCGGCGGTCGGTCCGCCCGGCGGATCGGCATGGGACAGTAATATCCCATCCCGCCCTCCGGGAAGAGCAGCGAGACGGCGTTCGCGTCAAAGTCGCGGAGTTGGAGCGTACCGCCTTTGGAGACCAGAAACCGATTTTCGTTGATCGCCAGTGGCTTCTCGTAGGTTCCGCCGATCCGGCAGTCCAGCATGCCATTACCCCACGGTCCGCCGCCGAGTCGGTGCGCGTAGATGTCGATTTCCGGTGTGAGGTTCCGGATCGCCTCGGGAGCATTGGCTCCCTTCGAAGGGTCGATCGCCACGATTCCGCCACGGCACGAGCCGTTATGGTTCGTCGCAGTCGCAAGAACCTGGTTTGTGCCGGGGATCGGTTGTGCGTCCATGAACGTGCCCGGCGAGATCACTCGATTGCCATAGAAGCCGGTCAATTGAGTGCCGTCGGGGTTGATCGCCCACAGGCTCTGAATCGGGCATGCCGGTCGGTCGACATATTCCCAACGGGTGTAGATGATTCGGCCGTCTTCGAGTACCGACGGCGTGAAGTCCATCAGATAGTTGGCCGAAAGCCGCTTCTGCTTCGAGCCGTCGCTTTCCATGCGATATAAGACGGGCGAAGTCACAACATAGCAGTAGGCATAAGCCGGTTTCCGATCGGAAATAAACGCGACGCCGCCATCCGGCAACCAGCACGGGTCAAGGTTGTTGTACGTGCCATGCGTCAACTGCGTCAGGCCGGTGCCGTCGATATTGATCTTGAAAATATGGTAGTTGCTCTCCTCGTCCTCGTAGCGCGAGATATCTTCGATATGGGCCACCGGGTTCGATCCAACGTGCCCGCCTCGCCGCAGGGCGAAAACCACTTCCCGGCCGTCGTACGACAGATCGGCCGTGGTGATCATGCCTTCACCGGCATCGAAGATACACTTCAGATCGCCACCCTCTTCGTTCGGCGAAAAGATATAAATCCCGCCGCCAGGCCGAAATCCTTCGACGTGATAGACGTAAACGTGCGAGATGTTCAACGGCTTGCGTTTCAGCAGCAGGATGTCCTTGAAGCCGAGCCTTCCGTCGAGCAATTCCCGGCGGAGTGCCAACGCCTCGGGCGTCTTTTCTTCCGGGGGAATCCGCATCTCGGCCAGTTGTTTCTCGGTCACCGGTCGTGCATACACGGCGATCTCGGCAGCGCCCGGGTTGGGCGAATCGGGATGCGACGAAAGAAACTCGATGCGGATTTTCGTCACCTGCTGCTTCGGAAAGTTGATCATCTGCGGTCCACGACGATGCTCCAGCGTACCCCGCACAGCCAGCTTCGGGTCGTCGTTCAGATAGACCTCGTAGTCTTTGAAACATTCCAGCAACGGACTGGTCACGCGGGCGTAATAGATGATCTGTGCCGCGTCCACGGGCTTGTCCCACTCGAGTGTGAAGTTCCCTTTTTGCGTTGCCTGGACTGCCCAGTCGCCGTCCTGCTGGAACTCGGAAGGAACGACGCCGTTGATGGCCATTTCCGGACGATAGGCATCGCTGAACTGGCTGCTTGCCGAGACTTTTGCTTTGGGAGCCACGTTCTCGGGCATTTCGTCGGCCAGAGTCACGCCGCACAAGACAACCGCCAAGACGGCTCCGATCGACCCGAACGCATAAAACGCGATACCCTTTTGCATCGTTTTCTCCTTGATGGCAAAGATAGAAATCCCGTTGAGCCAGAGCACAAGTTTACTCCAGTCGAACGGAGGCATCCATACCGACGACCGGCACGAAACGAGAATGGATGACATATCGAGGCTCTTGTAGTCCATTCGGCCGGGTTCAATTGCGAATCCGCAAGACGCGCCAAGTCACGCCGCTAATCATCCTGTTCATTTCGCCAAGGATGGTTCGAAAGTGCCGCTGTCGCAGTTCCGTGCCGATATTCATGATACTGGCTGAGTCGGCCAGATGGGCGCTGGATGCGACATATTCGTCCCCGCGCGACAGCACTGACGTATTGCCGAAGGAGTGCCCCACCTCGTGCGGCACGGTGCGGAATCCGGGTCGGCAGACCTGGGGTGTGGTGGGCGTCGCCGTGGTACAAGCGGAGCGAGTGCGAAAGTCCCCCGTATCGAGCCTGATCCGGCGTGCGCGCCAGTCAACGCTGCTGGTGGGGCTCGTGCCCGGCGCGACTTTCGTAACGACAACGGTGAAATGCCCACGAGCGGTGACCCAACGCACGTCGAGATTGATGGGCCAGTCCCTTCCGTCTGCCACCTCGTGGTCGCCGGTTGCGCGAAGCGTCACGCGGTTGGACCAGGACCGCCAGGTGTCGCGGTCGACTTGTGCGTGAAATTCCTGTCGCTGTGTCCGGGTCCAGGCCGGTTGTCCGGCGGCAACATTCCACTGGTACAGCCAGCGTTGTTGAAAGAAAACGCGGTGTTCATTCACGACAATGTCGATCGTGCCAAAAGTGGTGTCTCGAACGATGTGTGACATGCCAGACCTCCTAGGAGTGCTCGGCGGCGTCCATGTTTCTTATTGGCGCGGCTGCACTCGGCCCTCTGCCGCCGCCGAACCGAGCAGCAGCGCCGCAGTGTCCCCTACATTCGTTATCGTAGCGTGTTGGAAAAGGTTTCGTGCATTTCTTCTGCGGCAATCCAAATTACCATCCCGCCGTGTCGCGTCGAACTCGGCTAATTCGTCGGCTCGAGATCAAGTTTGAGAATCTGCGAGATGCTCGATCCCTCCAGATTGAACTCAATCAACGCACCGGGGAACTGTTTGTCAAAGTGCCAGTCGTGGTCGTAGTTCAGCCGGTACTCAACTGCCGTCGACTCGCCAGCAGCAAGGCGGAGGCGTCGCATCAGGCGTGAACGCAATTCATGCTTCTGCTGCCGGATCGGAACGTAGCCGGCGAAATGATAGAGGCTCTTGCTTTCCGGGCAGACGAACCCAACGAATTCCTCGCCGGTTTGATTGGTCAGCTCGATGCGCAGAACAAGCGGCTGTTGCGACTGGCGGAGTAGATTTGAACGGACGTTGACCGCCGGTTTGTTTCGAGCCGCCGAGATTGCGGACAACACGCTGTCCAACTTGGATGCCGCGAAAGTCATGTAGCGGAACTGGCGGTCTACAACCAACTGCACCTTTCCATCCTTGACGATGGGCGAAATTGGCTTGCCCAAGCAGTCGGTGATCTCGATAACCGCCGGCTCCAGGCTGATTTCGATGTTGGCGGCACCTTTATCTGCATGGCGAATCGCGAGCAACGAGCGATCCTCGGAGGAAAACAGGAAAGCCTGGATCGGGTCTGGTACCTCGATTTCACCGCGTGGACGCAGCCCAGCGAGTTTGGCGTTGAGTAATGCGAGAGCAACGCCGGCCGGTTTCAGCGTCCCGTCCGCTTCGAACATGGTCATGTAGTTATCGTGGCCCGTGAACCTCGCGTCGTAGCGGTAGTAGCGTTCTGCCAACGCCCATCCAAAGCTGCGAATCGCACTCTCCAACGACCAGACAACGTTATCGCGTGCTGCAAGGCTAACCGGCAAATCCTCCACGCTGACCGACGGATCAACGTAGAATGTCGCGAAGCCACCGTACTCAACGGCCCAGACAGGTCGATTGCGTCTATGGCTCCACTCTCGAAGCAATTCGCCACGGTCGCGAGTGCGTACGTAGTCGTACAATCCGTCGCAGTACAGATGTGCGTCGAGTTGGTCGAGCACCCTGAGGTACTCGGGTTTGACGACCGTATGCGTGTGCATCCACACGCGGTTGGCGGAATCCGCGGCCTTGATCGCCTCGCTGCTGGCCTTCAGCAATTTGAAATACTCCTCGGGAGTGTACTGGTAGGCCGGCTCGTCCACAATCAAGTAGTCGCGGATACGGCCCTGATAGTGCTTGGATAGTGCCCCAACGAAACTCTTCCAAGCCGAAACGGGGAAAGCACCCTGATGATGGCCGATTTCGGTGTCGCGCGCACTGCCCGGACGGATTGGAAGCCCCTTCGGAAAAACCGTGTCTCGTTGCGTATTGATATTGCACATGATGTGAATCCCATGCTCCCGTGCTCGATCCACATCCGCGTCGCGGAAAGTGTATCCTTCGCCAAAGACCGGTTCGACACGGTTCCACGTGGCAATGTGGCCGGCCGGGCTCAAGGTGTTGGTCGAGCAGAATCCAGCAAGCGAGTAGATCGAAAGAGCCTGCGGAGCGAAGGAACCGTATACGCCGATAGGGCCCGGGCAGTCTTCTCGGTGCTCGGGTAACACGCAGAATGACGCCTGACGCCATACATCGGGAGCGTTGCTCAGCACGGTCCGGTAGTGCATGCGATACACACCAGTGGTGTCGGCGGGCAAAGGCAGTGTGCGTTCACAGTACCCGTTGGGCGCGTCCGAGAGGTCGATTTGACCGTCCGCGACTATCTGGTCGTTCCAGTCATACACACGGTATTCGAATCTCGACGGATTCGTCGCACTAGGTTCGCGCCAAACGGCGATCTTTGCGTCTTGTTCACCGGGCCGCATCACGTTGCCCGGTCGCGGCCAAGTCGGCCCCGCCTCGACCGGTTCGCGCGGCGAGAACTGCTGCCCCTTGCCGAAGAACAAATTGTCGATCCAGACGTTGCCCGGGCGATCGGCCTCGAATCGTACCGACACCGTGTACAAGCCAGGCTTTTTGACCGGCCCGACGTCCAGGCCGAGCTGTTGCCATTCGGAGCTTGGCTGAATTGACGCCTGTCCCGCGCTTCCGAGTTCCTTTGAATTGACGTGGACGATCGCTTTGGCGGGCAAGTCGCTTCGCAGTTGCACACTGAATCGGTATTGCTGCGCCTCACGCAGCCACACGGGACCGTAGACTATCTCGGATCCGCTGAAGAAGTGATCCCGCCAGGGAAGATCTACGATTGTGACCTTCAGACTGTGCCGGCCGTGGACCTTGTGTTGCGCGTCGGCCATGTTCGAATAGAGTGCGAGATTGTGCTGGTAGGGCGCCCGCAGGTCGACCGGTTGCCCCGCCTCGAAACTCGCGTTGGCGATCCAGTTACCGTCCCGCTCGCTCGGAACCTCTGGCTCCGCAGGACGAGGCGCCAGTCGCTGGCCGCGATTATCTGACGTGACTTGCCAATGGGGATCGTTCGTGATGAAGATCCAGTCGATGATCACACGGATACCGCACTCGAGAACCTGCAACGAGAAATCCGAGGCCGGTTCTGGGATACTGATGGGGACTATCGCGTAACGGAGCCCCTTGGCAAGGGAAAACTCGACATCGGTGCCGCCCACCGAGAGTTTCGCTTTTGGCACTGGGTCGTGATAGCGTATCCATACTCGATAGTCACCGGGTGGCAACGGTCGCCCGAAACGAGTCGACAACGTCAGGTTCTCAGGCGTACGCGTGGTTCCCTGTGGGATCTTCACGTAGGAGAGTGCCATCCCGCCGTGCCCGGAGTACCCGGCTTCGGGATTCCAGAACACGCGGAATCCGTTCATGTCCAGGTGTTCGCCTTCCATGTGGCGAGAATCCGACGCAACGGTCGTTGAAGCAACGACAGACAACGCGAGGAACGCTACGGGCATTCGGATAGTGGTTTTCATATGGCCTCCGGCCCCATGAATGAAGACACCGTGTGTGCAGACCGACTGGATGCAGACGACAGGATACCAGAAAAGATCCGGCAAAGTACCGCGCGCCGTCAAATGCTGCTATCCTGAGTTCATGGTTGCAGTTTCCGGAGAGTTCAGGAGACTAACACATGGCCAACACGACTACTGCCGACAAGTGGGCATATCTGGTCCTGGCCTTGGCGGCCGCTACCTCGTTGCCTGCGGGAGCATTCGAGGTTCGCGACCTGCCGATGATGCAGAAACGCCTTGCCTTCTACCGGCAGGGTCAGTATGCCATCGGCGTACCAACACTCGCACTTGCCGAGCCGCGCCCCCAGGCAACGACGACTGACCGACCCATTGCGATCACCGTCTATTACGTCAACAAGAAGCGTTACGATCCGCTGTTTTCTCTCAAGCTCAAACCGCCGATGGTGGTCGAGCGGACCCAGACCAGCGTGACAATTGCCGGTCGGCAATCGGCTGTGGTCCTTTCCAACAGTGAAGTCACGTTTCAGACGGAGGCCGACTTCCCTCAAGGTGCCGATCGTTGGATGTTCAGCTACGTTCAACTGAATCGAATTCGATTCGATGACGCCATCGCTTACCGGCAACAGCGTGGCGAAGTGCAACAATTGCGAGTCCGCCCGTACGACATCGATCCGTTGGGCGAATCGTTCGAGGGAAAGGAAATCTCCGTCTTGCTGGAAACGGCGGATGCCCAAGGAAATCGACCGACCTACGTCATCTGCACCGAGGAGGGCCTCCGGACGCAATGGCGTTGTGCATTGAATACCGAGCGCGTTGGGAGCCTGTACGATAGCGAAGGAGCGCGCCTGATAGGTGCCGGAGGAGATGGCGCACCGACTCTCTACAATGTTGCCAGCGACATTGGCGAAGGGGGCCGAGTGCGATTCAGCTTCACGTTCCGCGCCGATCCGGAAGACGGCTATCCCTTGCCCGTGCCCCGAGCCAAGCAGACCACCATGATCGACACGCACGTGCACGTCACGGCGATCACGGATTTGCACGATTCCGTGATGATGGCTCGAAAGCATGGCTTCAAGCTCGGACTGCTGAGCATCTACTACCGCGAGGGCGATTATGGTCGCCTGTTCCTGGGTGATCCACACATGTTCGAAATCGTCGGTCGTTACCCCGATGTATTCGTCGGATTCGGGTTGGTGCAGTTGAACACACACGGCTTTCCGGGGCATCCCCGCAAAGGCCCGGATTCGCCTGAGCACATCGAACGGCTACATGCGAACGGTTGCCTGGGTCTCAAGACGCTGGTCAAGTGGAGCAAGCATTCGGTCGAGGTGGACGACCGGGCATACGACCCGCTTTGGGATAAGGCACAACAGTTACGAATGCCGATCGTGTTCCATACAGAGGCCGAGGGCACGGGATCGTCGCATTCGCGTTGCGCTGACGTAGCTCGCCGGTTCCCTCGTCTCCCCGTAATCCTGGCACACCTGGCCGGCGGACAACTCGACGTCACCGTTCGCGAACTGAAGGCACTGCCCAATCTCTACATCCACCACATGCACTTGGAACACCGCAAAGGGCCCGACGTGAAGACCGCGCTCGAACGCTTGGCACAAGAAGGGCTGGCACACAAGATCATTTTCGGCAGCGACGTACAGAACGACCACTCGACTCTCCTCACTCAACGCGTGCGGCTAGCCGAACGGCTCCGCCAGTTGAACGTGTCGGAGGACGCCATCGATCGCATCCTACAGCGAACGGCAAGCGAGATACTGGAAAACGTGCAGAAACCGGGAGAGCGAAGCTCCCGCTGAGCCTCTCGCCTCGTTCACGCCATGGCCCGTGGGGCCTGGTTCATTTGCGTCCGTTCACTTGATGGAAAACCACGCCGGACGATCCTCGACAATGATCTCTCGCCGCTGCGGTTCGGCGTTGGGCAGTTGCCACTCGATCGTGCAAGGCCCGGCCTCCATGCGGCCGAAGAATGCCGTTGATGATCCGGGCGATACGTTCCATGCACCTAGGCTGCGTCCGTCAACATCGGCCGTGACGTTGATCGGGCCGGCAAACGGGCAGTCCGCGGCCAGCGAAGCGCCGGCATACAAACCGTCGTCGTACTCGTCATCACGCAACATGGCCCAGACTTCTCCGTTGGCGAGCGCCAAGACCATGTCCTGGGCACCGTGGCCTGAGAACTCGGCCAGACAACCGGCCTGCTGTCCTTCGGCCGAATCCGGCAGGAGGTTGCGTTCGTTCAGGTCCAGCGTGTGGGCATGGCCGAAGCTGCGGAACCCGCGGTTGAAGAACAGGTGCGGCTGGCGGTCCGAATAGAGGATCAGCACGTCTTGCCGACCGTCGTTGTTCACGTCGCCCGTCATGCCGCCGATACCGCGCGGCTGCGAAATGTAGGCGATCTCGCCGGAGATACCGCGAGTTTCGACGAACGTGGCGTTCCCGAGGTTATGCCACAATCGCGGACGGTCCTCGGCCACAGTCAACACGTCGAAACGGCCATCGCCATCGTAGTCACCCAAGAACGCCGCCGATGTCCCTTCCCCCAACGCCACGGGAGATGGCGTTGCCGCTGCAAAGACCGTTTCACGGTTTCCCTTGTACAACAGGCTACCGCGTGCAAACGGCTGCAACAGGTCGGGCAGTAGGTCTCCATCGAAGTCGGCTACCAGGCACGGTCCAGCAGGTCCCAGGTCGCCAGCGGCAGTTTCGTCGGCGGGCAAAGTCTTGACCGTGGCTGAAAAATCTTCTCTGATCAGCAGCAGTCTTGGTGCCGAGGGAGTGCTAATCACCAAGGCGACCCGTGCCGCTTCACCCCCATCGACCACCGCCAAGCCGAGACAAGGTTGCTTCAACATGCCGGGCGGCATAAGCACGCTTGGCTGGAAGGTCCCATCCACGGTCTGAAAATGCATGGTCAGCGACTCTCCGTCCCAGCTTGCCAAGTCCAACCGATCGTTGCCGTTCAGTTCGCCCCAGGCAGCGGCGACCGACTTGGATTGGAGTTTCCGGATGCTGGTCAGATCCTCGAACTGCTGCCGGTCCGTGTCGAAGCGGAACAACCGGTCGCCCTGATCGCAGGCCAGGAACAGGTACGGGGGACGCTGGTTGTCAAGCCATACGGGCCGAGCTGAGTTGACTCTGCCATCCAGTTTGGCGATCTTCAGTTCCGTGCCCCAACTGACGCCGGAAGCCGAAGGCACTTCGGGGTCGTCGTCGGTCAGGATGTAACGCACGGCGCGGCACAACATGTCGGTTCCGCCAGCCCATGTGCCTTCCATGTGGCCGTCGATCTTGCGCACCTGGTATTGCCCGTCGTCACCGACGTACAAAGAAATCCATCGTCCGGACACATGAAGGAATGCTTGGGCGTTTACCTCTTGCCCTCCCGTGGCGGGCCTCGCACCGAAGCCGCTCGCTCCGAACCCACCATCGTCGAAGCCACTTTCGCCCGATTCGGCTCGCTCGACGTATTCGCCTGCGAGCAACAAGGCCGTGCCGCCAGCGGACCTGGATAACAGCCCATGAACGGCGTCACCTTGCTCCCGTGGACTGGCCGTCGACAAGTCAAGGCTCAGCGATTTCTGCTGCAGTTTGCCCTTGAGTAATTCGGCGACATTTAGCGAGAGTTGCTGGCCATCGACCGTCTTGGGTACGTCGAGCACCGCGATCGTGGCCGACTGCTCGACCACGTGAATCGGCGTGAAGTTGGGATTGATCAAGGCCGTGGTAACGCCGCTCAGCAGCATAACGATCACCGCCGCAATGATTGTGCGACTTGTTGATTTGGTCATCAGTCTCCTCAGTGCACTATCACGAATGTTGTATCGTCCGTTTAGCCCGAAGCCGAAGGCGGCCGCGGGCGCCAGAATTTGACTTTCACTGGCGGGCCCATTATACAACAACTCACCATGTAGGAAACAAAGCGTCTCAACGACTTCCGGGCGGCTTCGGCAGGGCGAAGCAGTGTCCCAATTTCGCGGAGGGTAGGCATGCTATCGAAGGCGAGGTTCCGTTCTCAAAGGCTTACTGCGAGACTGTTGCTGTTGGCTTTCGTGAGTTTGCCGACGATTGGATTTGCCGAAGATCAGCCGCCCTCCCATGACCGCGGGCTTCGGACGATCCTCGACGAAAGCAGTTACTGGCGATTCCACGTCACGATGCGGAAGCCGACGGTGCCGACGGCGGCTTTGAAGGCGGCAGGCAAAGAAGCAACCGAACCGGCCGTGTTGCCGGTCAAGGTGCCTTATCGCCACTATCCTCGCATTGAGCATATGGAGACGCTCCCGCCGCCCGCCGGATGGCTTGCGAGCGACTTTGACGACGCAGATTGGCCCCGCGCGCGGGCCGGAGCAAACTGGCCGGGTTCAGTTGCTCAAGTGGCCTTCGCGCCAGCAGTCAGATTCTCCGCCGGAGTGCTCTGCCTGCGTGGCAAGTTTGCCGTCGACGATCCCACGGCCGTGCAGAACTTGACGCTCTCGATGCGATACCGCGGCGGAGTCGTCGTTTATCTGAACGG
>JADHUC010000331.1 GCA_016784735.1 Pirellulaceae bacterium
TTTGTGCTGACAAGGAACGGACGTCCTACGCCGCTGAACTTTGGCGGCATCCCGCCCGTGTGGAATGACGACGCGCTGGCCATGGTCGACTTCCGCAACGGGAAGTTGGCTTGTTACGAGATGAACAAGGCGTCGGACCGGGTAGCGAAGGGCTTTCCGCCCCCGGATCGTGCCAACCCGCAACCGCGACGCTGGTCCAGCTTTGCCCAGGCTTTTGAGGCCGACGGCGCTGCACGCTGGAAGACGGACCTGGACAGTCCCAATAAGTTCGAGGTTCTTGCCCTGGCGGCAACGCCGGACCGGATCGCGGCAATCGTTCAATTCCAGAACCGGGCTCGCGCCCATCCGCAATGGCAAGTCATCGCTTTCAACGCGGCCGACGGCACGCCAGTCTGGTTCTGGCGCCACGACCTACCCTTCGAGCCGCTGCCCGAGGGACTCGCCGTAGGGCGCGACGGCCAACTGATTGTCACCACGCTTGACGGAAACGTCTTGAGTCTAGGCCCCAAGCGACCGCGCCCGGCCGTAACCGATAGGGCCAGACCCAAACCCAAACCGCGAGTACGGGATTGATGGACAGGGGTGCGGACAAGAAACCCGGTTTTTTCGAAAAAACCGGGTTTCTGTGCGTGGAGAAACCAGTGATCGCGACCTAATCTCGATCAAACGAAAGAGAGTATTCATCGAGGACGGGAGTGGCGGCCGCGTCCGTTGTGGTGAAAAGGAACTCCAGGCGTACCGGCTGCTCTAAGCGCAGCTCGGTACCGTCTTTCGCGTCTTGGATGATTGTATTCCCTGAGTCGTCCAGGACATTCACGGCAAGGCTGGTACCAATCGGCGTTTCGGCGACGTACTTCAACTTGTTGAAATATGCATCGGGCGGCAAGGTGAGAAGTTCGGTGACGAAACTTCCCCGGTCACAGTAGCGGCCATCGGTTTTCTGGAGCATCAGATTGTCGGTGCCGTTCGTAACCCCCTGCTTCTGTCCACGATAGATGAAATACGTATCCTCGTAGGCCCAGGGCAAGACGCTCAGCCGGCGGTAGTCGCGACGCCGCTGGAAATGCTCGGTGTTGGGCCCGAAACCGCGCGTCTGGACGACGTCCAGACCACCGCTGCCGGAGACAACCAGTTCCAGGTAAGGGTCGTCGTCGATATTCGAGCAAAATGCCTTCCCCCAGAACCTCGGCCCGCCCACGTCGAAGCGGTCGAGAATCTCGCCGGACGGTGACAACGCGAACAGCACGGCGTTGCGCCCGGGGCCCGGTGTGTTCGAGTAGCCGCCGTTGGTCAGGGCCAAGATTTCGAGCCCCGACTTCCCGTCCAAGTCACAGAGGATGGGAGCCATGTATGCGTGGACCTTGTCGTCGAACTCCGGGCGCAAGTCCTTTCGCCATTTGAAGCGTCCTGCGGCGTCCAGACAATAGACTTCGCTGCCGAAGGTCATGCCCACGATTTCCACCGACCCGTCACCGTCCAGGTCGGCGACGTTGGGGGAATCTTCGCCACTGAGGCCTTCGACTTTCCAGAGTACGGTACCGTCGGTTTCGAATGCATAGACCGCGTCGTGAGCGTCGTCGCCGGCGTAGTTGTCCACCGACTTGATGATTTCGACTTGGCCATCGCCGTCGATATCGACCAGCACCGGATCGGCGCTGGAGGCGTTATCGTCGGTCTTAAAGGACCAAACAGACTCCAGCGTGATCGGATCGTAGCGGTGCAAGACTCCCTTGGCTCCTTTGTCATCTCCGGTTCCGGCGAACAGGTCCCAGCGCCCGTCGCCGTCCACGTCCATGGCCGTGGTGTGGCAGCCACACTGAATCCAGCTCGGTCGTCGAGCGACGGTGGTGAGCTCCTGCATGTTCAATCGAACCAGGTGCTTGGAACGCGTTCCCAGATAGCCGTCCAATATGCCATCGTGATCTGCGTCGATAATGACCGGTGTGTTTCCAACCTTCCACTCCCCGGCGTCCCAGTGTTTGACGATCTGACCTGAATGATCCAATACGTACAGCCGGCCGGGGCCGCTCGCCACGAAGAGAATTTCATATAGATCGTCGCCGTCTAGATCATGAGCCGAGATCGACTGGCATTCGCACCCCAGGGGTGTGCTCCACAGGACGGTACCGTCGGATGCCCGAAGCAGATGGCAGCTCTTGTGCGTTCGCGAACCGTATACCAGTTCACGTTGCCCGTCGTTATCGAAATCGACGCACGACTGCACCAGCGTAAACATGGATTCGCGGACACCGTACTGGTAGCGAAACAGCTTGGTTTCGGCTGGATGGAAGGCCGGGTTCTGCACAATCGGTACCGCGAGGTCAGCCGTCTCTGACCGATCGGTCAAGTCGTTCTCAGTCATGGGGTGGTTACGGGGATAGTCGGGAATGGTCATGGCCAGAGTGCGGGCGATTCTGTGGCGGCGAGTCTCGGCGTCCGCCAATGGATCGAAAGCCGCCTCGGCCAACAGGGCCAAAGACAACGGACCTCGCCGGTCAGGGTACTCCGTCAACATGAGCTGATCTTTCTCGACGGGAAAACTCCCATAGCGGCCGCCGTAGAAACGGCAACAGAATCCGTGCGCGTGGACGTTCCGCTCGGCGCTCATGCGGAAGTCGTTGTACAGGAAGTCGATTTCCGTCCGCACGTCGGCGCCTTTCAGAGCGGAACGGTAGAGCCGGAGGTAGGTCCCGAACTTGGGTCCCAAGTCGTGCCACCGCTGCCGATGCTCGCGGTCGCGGAAGGTGTTGACGTGCCAATCGAGTGGGCCTTCCAACGGTTTCAGTTCGTCTGCCAGTCGTCGGGCGGTAGCTTCGTCCGGCACCGGTTGCTTCATGACTCGAACGATGGGCATGTCGGGCCGATGTTTGCGGACGATTTCCGTCATCTCGGCAAGAAGCACATTTTCTGGAAACGGATTCTTCTTGCCCTGGCACGTTTCGCACTTGCAGTACACGCCATCGTGATACGGTGATTCGATGATCGCGCCGTCGAAGCGTGGCTCCTGAGTGATCAGCTCGGTCAAGCGGTCCATGTACCACTGGCGCACCGCCGGATCTCGCGGACAATCGGCCGCATTGTCCGAGCCCAACTCGGTCTTGGTGATCGTCGTGGGCGGGTCCTCGTGTCCCGGTCGATAAGGCACGTAATGGACAAATACCCGCACACCGCGCGAATGCGCATAAGCGACGAAATCCTTGGCGGCCTGCCGATAGGCCGGAAAATTCCCCCAGACGAAATTCACGTGGCTCACCTTCCATTCGCTCAGCCAGTCGACGAAGTAGTGCTTGTCGAAGACCACGTCGCGGCTGAAGCGGTTCAGATGCGGCTCGTGCATGAAGCCTTCGTGGTCGTTCGTGGCCGAGAACAGATTACAGCCCGATTCGGACAGCATCCGCACCTTCAACGCGGGCGCCAGCGATACTCGGCCCTGGCGGAGCACGATCCCGTCGTCGTCCTTGTAGAAATGGTAGTGACAGAAATCACGGACGGCATACAGCACACCCCGAGGATCGGCGCCCGAGAGCACGGCCAGCCAGCGTTTGCCTTCCGTATCCTTAGGGTTGACATCGATACGCAGCGAATAGCCTTGTTCCGAGGTGTTGGGCTCGAAGAATTCGGTCTCGGCCAGGTGCTTCAGCATGGGATGCGCGTCCGGCCGCCCCAGGATTACCAGGTTCGTTTCGTCCGGAAGCGAGTCGCCCGATTCGTCGCTCACCTTGACAAGCTCCGGCTTCGCGCCCGTGATGTGCTCGACATGGCGAACAACTTCCGAGGCGGCGTATTGCTGGAGTTCGTCCGCTTGGTTCGATACGAGGACCACGATCTTGCGACTCGGGCTCTCGGCGAACAAGTCCACGCCGGTGTCATCCGCGGTAACCGCGCCGGCAAGACAGATCACAGAAACGAACGTGAGCAGAATGTTTCGGACGATCACTAGCACCACCTTCTACAAGAAACGGTTCACGGTCATCCCATCGGATTACGCGTCCAGTCTACGAAAAGCCAAAGGCGAAAGAAAGATTCTGCATGGCACCTACGTCCCAGAGCAGTGCCCAGGAGCGTCGAACCCGGTATATTGCTCAAGATGAGATGGGTCTTCTTGCCGCTCCCGGCCAGGAAGGCCCCGTTTACAGGGCACTCATCCTCAGAAAGTTCCAAACCGAAGGAGTCGCTTATGCGTCGCATGCCCAAGACTCGCCTT
This sequence comes from Pirellulaceae bacterium, assembly GCA_016784735.1. GTDB lineage: Bacteria > Planctomycetota > Planctomycetia > Pirellulales > Pirellulaceae > JADHUC01. The sequence goes on from JADHUC010000331.1 coordinate 4,205, forward strand.
TCGCGACGTCGGTTTCTGCACGTCTCTGCCGCTGGTTGTTTCGGCTCGGCGATAGGCATCCGAAGCGCCCGCGCCGACGAATGGCTGCGCGGCGTCACCGAGATCGAAGTGACGTTGGTCGACAAGGACGCCGTCGGCTACGGTACGTTTCAGAACCACAATCAGAAGATCGTGCAGAACCGCGGCGGGATCTTCATGACGCACATACGTTCGCGCAACCAGGCGTACAACGCCCAACAGTGGCGATTGTCGCGAAGCACTGATGGCGGCAAGACCTTCCGGACGCTCTTTGAAGCCACCCACGCGACTAACCCGCCAGTGCTCGAAACGGACGCCGCGGGGAACATATACCTGATGCGAGTCGACTTTGTCGATCACAACGCGTACCTGTACCGCTTCCTGGCGCCGGACTACAAGCCGGAGCCCGTCATCAGCAAAGTGCCCGGTGCCGCGGCGGGCAAATACGCGATGATGCTGGATCGCGAACGGGAACGATTGTACTTCTTCGCCCACAACGGGACGTTTCACGTGATCGGCCTTGACGGGAAAGTGCAGTCGTCGATTCGCTTGACTGGCCGAGGTAAGTTCGGCGGAATCCAATATCCTTACCTAGCTCTGGCAGCCGACGGGACTCTGCACGCGCCGTGGACCTCGGAGCAGTATGGTCGCTACTGCTATCGGAGCGTGCAGCACATTCAGTCGCCCAACGGCGGCAAGTCCTGGCAACGCATGGACGGTACACTGATCACCCCGCCTGTGCCCGGCGACGAGACGGGTTCCTCGCAACGCATCAGTCTGGATGACGAATTCGAAGAGCACTCCTGGCTGTGCAGTTGCGTGCCCAAGAAGGGCAAGGTCCACTTCCTCTACTCCACCATCGACTCGCACAGCGATGCCCCCAAGAGCCCTCTGATTCGTTTGAACTACGCGCGCTGCGATGCGGGGACGGGCAAGAAGGACTTCCACCGCACGGACGAATTCCGTGGGAATCGCATCAGGCTGAACAAGTGGAATGGTTTCTTGGCCACTCGTCGCCTGCAGCCTGATTCGCCCCTCTACGCCGTGATGGCCGACGACGAACGCCTCGCGTGCCTGGTCAGCGAAAACAACGGCCAGTCTTGGGATGACCACGCACTGGGTACAACGCGTTACACCGACTGCTACTCCATCGGCGACTGCCGCGAAGTGACCGACGACGGCTACATCCTGGGTTCGTTCACTGATCGCGTGCAGTCTTCTCTGGATCCGGAGGGCGTCTGTCCGGTGTATTTCTTCAAAATCAAAGCGAGGGGGAAGTAGATGAGCCTCACATCTGCAAGACGCATGAAGAACGACCGCGCGATTCGCTGTTTGCGGCCGATGATCCTGACGGCATTCCTTGCCGCTCTCGCGCTTCCCGCAACTGCATTGGACGATTCTCCCGATCCAGCAACGCGGCCGGTTCACCAAGTTCTGACCGACCGTTCGCCAAACCTGATGCTCGACTATTTCCGGCGATTGGCGGCGACGTTGCCAACCGAGGATCGCGCACCGGCGACAATCGACGCATGGGCGAAGCGCAGCCAGGAGCTTCGCGAGCAACTTCGGGATTCGTTGGGCAACTTTCCCTGGGAAGTCCGTCCCCCGCTGAATCCACGCGTTACAGGCACGATCGACCATGGGGACCACGTGGTCGAGAAGATCGTCTACGAAAGCCTGCGGGGGCTGTACGTGACCGCTCTGTTGTATGTCCCAAAAAGACTCGATAATCCAGCTCCGGCCGTCATCTGCGTGAATGGGCATTGGCGACCAGCCAAGGTGGAACGCGTCATTCAACTCCGCTGCCAGGGGCTGGCGAAGATGGGCGTGGTTGCCTTCTGTCAGGACGTCATCGGCACTGGCGAACGCGCCGCTCCGCCGGACGCCCCGCATCACGACTATCACGGCAACTATCGAGGCGCGGCCCCGCGGATCGTGGATAGATCGCTGTTGGGTTACGTGATGTACGAGTGTACTCGGGCGATGGACTACTTGGAGACGCGGTCCGAAGTGGATGCAAAACGGGTGATGTGCACGGGCGCGTCCGGTGGCGGCAAGCAGAGCATGTTCTTCCCGGCGTTGGACAAGCGTCTGGCCGGCGGCGTGCCCGTCTGTTACGTGAGCAACTATCAGGTGCACATGGGAGCTACAGCCTGCGTTGGCGAGATCCCGACGAACGTGTTGCGGTACACGAATCAATGGGAGATCCTCGGCCTGCACGCGCCCCGGCCACTGTTGTGTATCAACGCTACGCGTGACATCGACGTCTTTCAGCCGAAATACATGCTCGACACGCTGGAGAAGACGAGAAATCGCGTTTACCGGCTGTACGGCGCCCAGAACAAGGTCGCCAACGGAATCATCGACAGTGGCCACGCGTACAACAAGGCCATGCGCGAACTGCTGTACAACCATGTTGCCAGGCACCTGCTCGGGCAGAAGGCCCCGGACATCACGGAGCCGGACGATCTGGTTATCGAAACGGCCGCCACGCTGACGTGCGGCCTGCCGCCCGAGAGCGAAACGATGCAATCGTTCACCTACCGCCGCGCGGGCGAAATGGTGGCAGCGATCCCTAAGCCGGCGGATTCGGATCAGTGGGACGAGCAGAAAGCAAAAATGCTCGCGATACTGGGAAAAAAGATCTTTGGTGATTCCCCCGATCGAAACGACGCAAAACGCACCCGAGTGCGCGGATTCGCTTGGAAGGGCCACCGCGTCGAGCATTGGATCCTGGAAACCGAGCCGGGTCTTCCGGTGCCGGTCGTGTTGTGCCTACCCGGCGCGTCACGTGCCATAGTCAAACGTCCGGGCGTGATCATCGCCGATGAACAGGGTAAGCAGTTCGCCTTCGAGCGCGGCCTGGCCGAACCGCTGTTGGCCGAGGGTTATGCGGTGCTTTTGATCGACTATCGTGGGGCAGGAGAGACCACCGGAACCGTACCCGAATACCGCGGCGCCCACGACTTCAATCTTTCGAACTACTCGCTCTTCTGCGGCAGGCCGATGACCGGCATGCGCGTACACGACGTGCGCTCCGCCGTCGATTTCCTAATTGAACGCCCGGACATCGACACCAGCCGGATCGCCTACTGCGGCCGAGGGCATGCCGCGCTGGTCGGTGTGCTGGCTACCGCGTTTGACGACCGGATCGGCGCGGTCCTGGCCGAGGAGATCTTGACTACGTACGTCTTCGAGGAAGAACTCCTCGACATCGGACTCTGTTACCTGATTCCCCGCATCCTGACCGTGGGCGACATAACGCATCTGGTCGCCTGCGTTGCGCCGCGTCCAACGCTGATCCTCAATCCGGTTGACGGCCGGCGGAGGATGGTCAGTGCGGAGGATTCCAAGGAAGCGAATCAGTTTGCCCGGCAAGTCTACGGTTTTCGGCAAAGTGCGAATCGCTTGCAGTTCGCTCGAAGTGACGTCAAAGAGGTTCCCGCGCGGCTCGTGGAATGGCTTGATAAGACCATGACGCCCGTATCGGGTACAATTAGGTTGAAATGAGACTCGTGTCGGCAGGCAACTCACGTACAGGTAGTTTGCGAATGTGCCGTGCGGCAGATCTTAGGCGAGAATCAGTGCGAATGCGGGTATTCTCCGGCTACATGTTGCTTCAGGGCTTCGCTGGAGCGTCATGGTGGATGTGCCTCGTGTGGATACCATCTAGCCGCGACTACTTCACACCGCAGGGGGCTCCGGACTGGACGATTCTCTCGTTCTGGCTTGCGGATTCGTTGCTCTTCGTCGTTGGCTCGGTGTTGTCCGGCGTGTTCTTGCTTCGCGGTTCATCGTATGCCCGACCGGTGTTGTGGTTCACCGCCGGAGCTGTCAGCTACGCTTCGCTTTACTGCGTGGGGCAAAGCACCCTGACGGGCTCGGCGTGGCTTGCTGCTGTGGCGATGCTGCCCGCGATGTGCGTTACCCTCTGGATTAGCGTTCGATATGAGATACTGTGTCGGCAATGATACGTTTGCGTTTCCGTCCCGCACGTCCTGCTCCCGCTTGGTGGAACCTCGCCAAGACGATTTTACAGGCGGCAGTCTTTTGGACGATATTCTTGTTCGTTGTTCCATGGTTGATTTTCGTACTTGAGACGTCTGTCGATATTGGCCATTTTTCGTTCCCGCAGCAAGCTCTTTTCGCGTGGGCCGGCTTTACCCTTGCGAGTTGCCTGGGCATCTGGAGCGGCGTTACCATGGCGATTGCGGGGAACGGCACTCCGCTGCCCAGCGATACGGCAAGAGATCTCGTGCGAAGCGGCCCCTACCGATACGTTCGCAATCCCATGGCGGTCGCAGGGCTTACCCAAGGGGCATGCGTTGGGATTTGGTTCGGGTCTTGCGGAACACTCTTCTACGTATTTGCCGGGATGGTCTTCTGGAATCTCGTCGTCAGGCCAATTGAGGAAGCCGATCTACATTCGCGATTTGGCGACGATTTCGAACGGTACAAGCGGTCCGTCCGATGTTGGATTCCCTCGTTTCGTGGCGGCGATTGTGAGACACCAGAGAACTCGTCCGGCCACACGGGTCCGCAGACCGCTGAAGATCGAACCATTATCCTGTTCGACGATGTCTGCAGTTTGTGCAACGCTTCGATCACGTTTATCATCCGCCATGACCGGATGAAGCGTTTCTATTTCGCGTCACGCCAGTCCGTTTTGGGTCGAGACATACTGGCCCGCCATGGTCTTGACTGCGACGGATACGATACGATAGTCCTTATTGAAGGTGAACGTGCATACGTTCGTTCTACGGCAGCCCTGCGCATTGTCCGCCAACTGAGATGGCCGTGGCCCGTACTGTTTGGCTTCATCGTCGTGCCTCGTTTCCTGCGCGACTGGATTTACGATCGGCTAGCGGCAAACCGATATCGTTGGTTTGGCAAGTCGGATAGATGCACAGCGTTGACAGATGAAACAAAGAATCGCTTTCTGTCGTAGCGGCGATGGCCACAGGTGGTATGCATTCTCAGAACGTGGTTGCGGCTTTGGGTTCTAGGTTGCCACATGGCACGCGAAGGTCGATAATCACGGCAGATTTCACCCGTGTTGATTGCCGGAGGCACCGCCCATGCTATCGCGACATTTTCTTTGTTGGGTCAACGCCCTATTGCCATTTGCGCCATTCGTATCCGCCTCATCTCCGGCAGCGCAGCCTCCCGCCGAACGGAAGTTCGCTCGGGCGAGTTTGGAGGAAGCGCCGGTTGCCGAGTACTCGTTCAAAGCCTCCGGGCCAGCCGATGAAGCTCTGATCTTCACTCCGCCCGGTTTTGAGAAAGTAGGCGTACCCGCCGTCGCCGAGGGGCCGGAGACTACGAAGTTGAGGATCACGATTCGCGATAGGCGAACCGAGCAGCCTACGTTCTGCCGCGTGAACGTCGTCGGCCCCGATGGCAACTACTACGAACCACGGGAAAGCCACTTGAAGATCTACGGCCTCACCGGCCAGTGGCCCAAGTGGCCGAAGGGCTGGGGCAATCGTCCGGGGAAAGCGCCGATTCGCTACTTCGGCCGCTTCTTCTATTGCACAGGCGAAGCGACCGTTGACGTGCCGGCCGGCTCGGTGCGCATCGAGGTCTGGAAGGGCTTCGAGTATCAACCGCAGATCGCGACCACAGAAGTTCGAGCAGGCGAGACTCGGGCAGTGGAACTGGCGCTCACACAAACCGTGCCAATGGCCGAATACGGCTACTGGTCCGGCGATCCGCACATCCACATTACTCGCAAGAATGAAGCCGACGAACGAGTGATCCTGGACCTGTTGGAAGCCGAAGACATCCACTTCACCACGGCCCTGGCGTACAACGAACCGCCGGGGACTTACGTCGGTCTGATGGACAAGATGACCACGCCGCAACATGGCGGTTTGGGCCAACGTTCGGTACTCGCGCGCGGCGACTATGCCGTCGTCTCGGCGCAGGAGTACCGCAGCAGTACGTATGGGCACATAAACCTGTTTTGGCTCGACCGGCTGGTGCTGGAAAGCCAGTCGCTGGACGCCAATAATTGGCCGCCTTTTGGACACGTTGCTCGTGATGCCCGTGCGAGCGGCGGTATCGCGTTCTATGCCCACGGCGGCTACGCGCAAGAAATCTACGCCGACGTGGTGCAGGGGAACGTCGATGGCGTCGAGTTGCTGCAATTCGGCGTGTACCGTGGCATTGGGCTGATCGACTGGTACCGGATGCTCAACTGCGGCTTTCGAGTGCCGGCCAACGGAGCGTCTGACTACCCGGCCTGCCGCAAGCTGGGCGACTGCAAGACGTACGTCTACGTGTCCAACGCCGCTGATGTTCGGCGCGGGTCTCCCGACCCCGCCGAAACCGCCGACCGCAAGGTCTCCGTCGTGGCTCGGTCGGGAGACCGGCCACAACACAAGATGGGAGACCGGTCACAGCCCCCCACGATGGAAGCCTGGCTCCGAGGCATGGCCGACGGCCGCAGCTTTTTCACCACGGGGCCAATGTTGCTCTTGGAGGTCGACGGCAACAAGCCGGGAGCCCTGATCGAGAAACAGAGCGACGGCCCGCACAAACTGACCGCTCGCGTGCGGGTGCGTTCCGAGGTTGCGCCCGTGACCGACGTACAACTTGTCGTCAACGGCCGAATCCTCCGAGAAATGAAAGTCCCGGCCGGTCAACGCAAAGGACACTGGCTGGAATTCGAGCAGCAGGTCGAACTGACCGAATCGGCCTGGATCGCGGCCCGCGCGTTCTCGCTGTCGCCGCTGGGCACGCCCGACGCCGAGGCCCATACCAATCCGGTTTACGTCTACGTCAACGGCAAAGCACCGTACGACCGCGAGTCGCTCGAGGGCCTGATCGCCCAGATCGACAAGCAGATCGCCGTCCACAAGAAACGAAACTTCGCCGAGAAGGCCAAGATCCTGGCGTATTTTGCCCACTCGCGTGACATCTTGCTCAAGATTCGCGAATCGGGTGGCGCTCCGGCGCAAGGGCGTCGATTGGACATCGGTGCGCTTCCCGGATCTAATTGAGCCGGAAAGGCAGACGAAATTAGAACGAAATGGTCTACGGTGAACTCGCCGCCCGCGTCTTCTTCGCTGACACCGCAGTAGCCACAACAGCCGCCGTAACGCCCTCGCACCTCATCGTGCTTGGGATGCGCCGCCATGCTTAACCCTCAACTCCGAGATACTGACGCGTTTGATCCCGAAGTCGAGACTCCAGTTCGGCGATTTCTGCATCGAGCTGTTGCCGTTGTGTCTCCAATGCCGCATGTTCAGCCTCAAGTGCGGCTAACTGTTCTCGGGATTCTTTGGCTTCGGTCGTTTCGAGTAGTTGCTCTTCTCGTTCGAGTTCACGGCAACCCACGTCGTACGACGCCTGTTCGTCGGGACCTAGGGATTCTCCACGTGCGACGCGCAAATGCAACTGCCACCATTGTTGATAAGTTGTACGGTCCACATTTGATCTCCGAAATGCAGCTTCATCTTGCACATGTATTCTACACCAATGGTTGTGCTTGTGCACCATCGTTTTCGGATCATAACTCGGTTCAACAGGACCTGCGCAATCATGGCCCACGTAGGGCCTGTGGAAAGGGAGTCAGCCCCGGCAGCCGACGAATGAGGAAACCTAGCCGCGATGGGCTCCATGATTGCATCGCCGCCGGATGCGCCTGACAATGGGATAGACGGAATCGCCGGAGACCATTCGAAGGGAAGAAACGAACAACACACCCCATACTGGGAGCCTATACGATGATCCACAATCGAAACCGCGATCGGATTTCGCGTCGGGAGTTTCTAGCCACAGCCACGGCCGCGAGTACTGGGCTTGCCGGCGGTTTGGCCCATGCGGCCGAAGCCGTTCGTGCGAAAGCCGGGTTGATACAGGTGGGCATGGCGAAGATCGACGTGACGCCGGACTATCCGGTGCGTTTGCCTGGTTACGCGGGGAGGAAGACGGAATCCGAGGGCGTGCTACAGCGGCTTTGGGCTAAAGCGTTGGCGATCGGTGGCGACGACGGCGACGGCCCCGCCGTGATGCTGACCATGGACAACTGCGGCGTGCCGGAGAATGTCACCGAAGAAGTGGCGGCCCGGCTGAAAGCCAAGGCCGGCATCCCGCGAGAACGCGTCATGATCTGTTCGTCGCACACGCACACGGCGCCGTGGCTCGAAGGTTTCCTGCCACTGCACTATGTCGAACCGATACCGCGCGACCATCAAGATCGCATACGGCGCTATACGCAGCAGACGACGGACTGGCTGGTGCAGGTGGCACTTCAAGCAATCGCTGCCCGCACTCCGGGACGATTGGCATGGACGCAAGGCCGCGTGGGCTTCGCGGCCAATCGACGCGTGTTGGTCGACGGCAAATGGGCCCGGTTTGGCGTCACTCCCGATGGGCCGATCGACCACAGCTTGCCGATGCTGCGTGTGACGGATGCAAATGGAAAACTGCTGGGCGTGGTAGTCAACTACGCGTGTCACTGCACCACGATGAGCGGTAATAGCATCCATGGCGATTGGGCCGGCTGCGCGCAGGAGTACATCGAAGCGGAGCATCCGGGCGCAACTGCCATGATTTCGATTGGTTGCGGCGCGGACACCAATCCGGAACCGCGTTCCAGCACCGAGGCCACGGAGCAACATGGCCGCGTCTTTGCTGATGAGGTCAACCGGCTGCTGGCAGGGCCGTTTACGCCGCTGGAACAAGGGCCGGTTGCGCGCATCCGTCGCATCGAGTTGCCTTTCGATACGCCGCCAACGCAAGAGGAATTTGCCAAGCGACTGGCAGCCGGTCAAGCACCGAACGCTGGATCCTCTGCCAAGCGACTGGGCTATCACGCCGAACGGATGTTGGAGCACATTCGCCGCGATGGCCGAGTCCCGGCCACGCTTGGCTACTCCGTGGGAACCTGGAGGTTCGGAAACGATCTAGCCATGGTGTTCTTGCCGGGCGAGGTCGTTCTTGACTTTGCTCTGCGACTGAAGAAGGAGCTGGACGGAGACCGACTCTGGGTGACTGCCTACGCCAACGATGTGCCATGCTACATTCCATCGGAACGCATCCTGGAAGAAGGCGGGTATGAAGCCGATAGCTCGATGACCTCCTACGCCCGGCCATGTCGATTTGCACCGTCTGTGGAGGACCAAATCGTCAGCACAGCGAAGGCCCTCCTGCCCGAGGGTTTCTAATCTAATCCTGTGGCTTCACGCCGAACCAAAACCGCTGACCGTCGGCGAAGGGCGTGACCATTTCGAAGTTCTCGAACGAAATCCCGCCAGGGATCGGACTCTTGCTGGCCCAGTATTTTGTCCGACCATTCACGCCAACGTACAGATCTTCGTGCGGGTCTTCGCAACGCCAATACTGCACGGCCCGTTGTCCCTGGTACTTCCAGCCTCGAAAGGTGAATGGAGCATAATCCGCTTCCTCGGGCTTGCTTTCGTTCGTCGTCGCCTCAACAACAGCATGCCCGCCCGCCGTACGTGTCAACTGGTCCAGCGAGAATCGTCTGGCTGGCGCAAAACCGTCCCCATCGAATCGAGGCCAGAGATCAGTGGACAGCGCAATCCGACCGGCAAGGTGCAGGCGACGCAGACGAGCGTAATTGCCCATCGTTGCCGTCAAGACGCAAACTCGCATTGGTTTGGAGTCGCGACGTGCAAAGGACGAAATCGCCACTTCGTGGGGCCGGTCGGATTGAAAGCGAAGTTTCAGATACGCGTGCGCACCGTTGTTGAATCGTTCGACAAGAATGAACACTTCCAGAGTCTCGATGCTGTCCTGGCGCGATATGACGCCACGAGCAGGATGCTCAGGGGGCCGAGGTGAAGGGTCGTCTAAATTGTCTACGCTCCAGAACCGCTTGCCCCTCACGCCGTCCAGTTGACTCGGCTCCAATTCCGAGTATGCGCGCCGTTGCTGGCCGACGACGATGGGTTCGACGGCAATGAAGTTGATCATGCGACCGGGCGGCTGCCCCAGATACGGCGCATACACTCGCAGCAATCCTCTTGGACC
>JADHUC010000332.1 GCA_016784735.1 Pirellulaceae bacterium
CGAGTATCCGAACCTCCAAGCGGCTTTCGACGCGGTGCCGATGACCGGCGGCCTGGTGAAGCTGCCGCCAGGCGACTTCCGACTGACCGAACCGTTGGTGCTGGAGCGTCCGGAGACTCGAGTCGAAGGCGCGGGCGCGGCCACCAAGCTGATCAACTGCAATCAGGAAGGGAAACCCGCATTGATCGTGCGGCCGCCTAATTTCGCAGCGAACCCGAGAGCATTCGTTTGGCGCGTCCAGTTGGCCGACTTTCGCATTTGCGGGGATCCCAACTGCATAGATGCGAAGAGCAGCGAATCGAAAAGCGGTGACGGGCTGTTGGCTCAGCGAGTGAACGAAATCTATATCGAAGGGCTGAGCGTCGATCACAACGGTGGACACGGGATCAATCTGGTCGATTGCCTCGAAGATGCGCGCGTCTGCGATTCTATCATGACCTACAACCGCCAGGCCGGGCTGAACATCTTGGGCGCTCACGACATCGTGGTCAACGCAAACCAATTCGAGGAGAACAACGATGCCGTGCTGTGCATCAAAGTCTGCAACCTCTGTATGAACGCCAACAACATCGACGACCATCTTCGCCATGGCGTGGTGATTGAAACCACCTATGGATCGGTTCTGTCGGGGAACATGATCGAGGAATGCCAAGGCACGGCGGTGGTGCTGGATCGTGACTGCCATGGTATTACCGTCAGTGCTAACGTCATCGCCCACAACTTCGGCGGAGGTGTCGATCTGCGCGACGCCTGGGGATGCGCGGTCTCGGCCAATACGTTCACGGTCGACGAGGTGCGGGGAGTGGTCGTTGGTCCCGACAGCGGCCGGATTACCATAACGGGTAACAATTTTTCTGATCGGTACATCGGCGAAGGCAAATACCGATCCAACAGCGACGACCCGGCCTCCGGAATCCACTTGGAGGGTACCAGCGACATCGCGATTTCCGGGAACGTATTCGCCGGATTGAATCGACAGGCCATCGAGGCCGATGCCCAATGCGAGCGCGTCACCATCACCGGCAACGTGATGACGGACCTGAATCGCAAGACCGACGAGAAACGCCCTGCATTGGACCTCCGCGATGCGAGGGAAACGATCGTCGAGCACAACAGCATCGCGGAATAGCCGACGACATCACTCAGGTGATCCGACAGTTGCATAGTGTTCTTATGATTCTGCCCTCACATGATTTTGCCTTGTCTTGTTCACGCAAAATAATTGTTGGGCAAAATCATAAGAAGCTCACCTGCGGTGGAGAGGCCAAATAGCCACCACTCGATGATTGACGTGTCAGCGTTGCATTGGTCGCCCTGTCAGGAGACAATAGAGTTTGGGGCGACCACTTCTTCAGCACGCAGCTTTCGATTCCATGACAAGACCCTTGATTCTTGCAGCACCGATATTTCTTACCCTCGGACTCGTCGCGATCTGTTCCTTGGACGCGGCCGAGCGTCAACCGGCTGCGGCGCCGACGGCCGAAACGATGGGCCGGTGGATACGCGAACTGGACAATGAAGAATACGACGTCCGGCAGAAGGCCAACGAGGGCTTGATCGCAGCCGGAAAGGCGGCAATTCCAGCGTTGGCCGAATCGGCCGGAGGCGAAAGCCTCGAGGTCACCTTTCGCGCTATCTCGATTCTGGCTCGGCTTAGCGAGGCCGAGGATCTCCCGACCGAAGAAGCGGCCATCGCGGCGCTAAAGAAAGTGGCTGGCTCCTCCGACCGATCGGCCGCCAGCCGCGCTGCGGATGCCTTGGCTTGGCACAAGATCTGGACCCAGCAGCGGACGGTCGAGAAGATCAAACAGCTCGGCGGTCGTGTCGAATTCAACTCTCAGCGGATCCACACAGTCCGCCTGGGAGGTGATTGGCAGGGGGGCGACGACCTGGCCATCCTAAGCGAATTGCCGGGCTTCCAGACTCTCTATCTGGAGCAGTCGCCCGTCTCGGACGCCGGCTTGGCACACCTCAAGAGTATGACCACCCTGAACCGCTTGTTCTTTGGGTACTCCAAAATCAGGGGTCCGGGACTGGCCCATCTGAAAAGCCTAAAGAACATGAACTATCTGTCCCTCAAAGGGCTCGATCTTCAAGACGATGCCTTCGAGCACCTGACCGGGCCGAGCAAGCTCATGTACTTGTACCTCGACGAGGCCACCTTTGACGAGACCACGCTCGGGCATCTCGGAAAGCTGTCGGGGCTGAGGTACCTGTATCTGAACCGAACCAAGGTCACCGACGTAGGTATTGAGCAACTCAAAGGCGTGACGAGCCTGATGCGGCTTGATTTGATGGAGACCCCCGTAACCGGCACCGGCTTTGCCGCACTCAAGGACCTATCTTCGCTGACCTACATATCACTGCAGCGGGCCACCGTTACCGACGAGGGCATGAAGGGCCTTGGACGCATGGCCCGACTTAGCAGCTTGATTCTCGGTGAGACCGACGTAACCGACGCCGGGTTAACTCACCTGGCCGGCCTCAAGAACATGCGCACCGTCGATCTCTCCGGTACTAACGTGACCGGTACCGGGTTTGCGACCTGGAAAGAGATGCCGAATCTTGCCAGCGTCGTATTGAGATCCACGGCACTCAATGACGAAGGACTGGAGGCCATGGCAGGCTTGACAGGATTACAGAACCCCAACCTGGAGAATACACCCATTACTGGGACCGGTTTTGCGGGGTGGACCAAGATGGCAAAGGTCCGACAGTTGACGTTGCGATCGACAAAGATCAACGACGCGGGGTTGGAGGCCATGGCGGGCCTGACTCAATTGCAGAACGTGAATCTGGAGAACGCCCCGCTGACCGGAAGCGGTTTCGCGCAATGGACGAAGATGGATGGCCTCACATACTTGACCCTGCGCTCGACGAAGCTGAACGACGCCGGTTTGGAGGCCATATCGCGTTTCACTGCGCTGCAAAACCTTAATTTGGACAACACCCAAGTGACCGACGCCGGGCTTCAGCACGTCGCGAAACTCCCCACCCTCAGATACCTCTACCTCTCCAACACCGACATCACGGACGCGGGACTAGCGCATCTTCAGAAGGCCAAAAGCCTCCGGCACGTGCGCGTCGCCGACACCCAAGTGACCGACGAGGGAATCGCCGAATTGAAGAAGGCTCAGCCCCAGTGCAATGCGCAGAAGTAGCGGCGGCCGCGACCAAAGTTGGAGTTCACGCTTTGGCGTGTTTTCGAAGACACGCTAAAGCGTGAACTCCAACATGCGCGGGGAATCTCGTTTGGTGTCAGTTGGTCCCCTTCGGTGCCACGTCCTCCGCAGCCTGGTACGCAGCGGCGCCGACTGTATCCTTGGATCCCGTGAATCCCGGTCCGCCGGCTGCAACGTACCCGTTGCTGGCTGCCGATTCGTCGGGAGTAACCCAGAACGAATACAATCGGCCATTGCTCAAGTGAAAGCGAAACTTGACGGGCTTCTCCGCCACAGCGGACAAGTCGGACGCACCTTGCCAGTTTACTCGCTGGAGTGTCTTGTCTGTTTGGATCGGCTCGCAGTTCTCAGAGGTAAAAGGCTCGATGAGTTTGCCGTCCTTGCCCAGCACTTCGACTCGCAACTCACCTTCTTCTGCATCCGCATTCACGAAGAGATATTTGCCTTTGAAAACGACAGGCCGCGTCGTGAGCACACCGTCCGTCTGTTCTGAATCCATCGAAGCGAATCCGTCTCTGCGCATGAAGGCCAACCCCGTGCTGTTGGCTTGCGACTTTCGTCCGCTTGCGTAGAGGTACAGTTTGTCGCCAACGACCAGGCAGCAACCGCCGACGGATTGCACGTTCGACCAGTTCCAAGCGTCGCTGTCCTGGGCCACAGGAAGGACGGCCTGACGGAACGGTCTGTGCCAATGGAACCCATCCCGGCTGAAACCCACGAGCACATCGTTGATCTTGGGACGGCCTTCGTGGGACCCCTGATGCCAAATCGAGAACAAGCCCAGAAACATACTCTCGTAGGCGATCGTGTCCAGGTGATATAGCTCGGCCTTGAAGTCCTCCGATACGTTGGGTCCGGTCGAATCGAGACGGTCTGCGCCAACCCACATCACCGGCGCGCCCGGTCCGCCAGTGCCACCTCCCCGATAGCCGCCTTCCCAGTCGGCGCCGGAAACCAAGTCCTCGCACTCCCAGTACAATCGACACCGGCACCACTTGTCCGTTCCGGGATTCAAAATCGTGCGGATGCTGTAGACCCACAACTTGCGGAACGGGTTGTAGAAGATCGAGCTGCGATCTCCCGACTCGCCGCACCACGTGGCGAGGTCCCAGTGGATCCCATCTTCGGACAAGTGGATCGCCGCTCGCCACGGGTCGCGATGGAACTGAAACATCTGGTAGCGACGCTTGGGATCGGTTGCCTCATGGTCAAGCCACACGACGGCCGAGTCACGGTGCCCCGAGAGACAAACGACGTTCGTGCCCGGCATCACGTCGTATTTCGGCTTGGTCCAATGGATGCCGTCTTCGGAAATGGCCAGACTGGTCGTGGCCATGTACCCGCTCATGTACCACATCTTGAAGACCTTGTCCTTCGGGTCGTACCACACGCCATCGCTGAACGCCATCGCTGTGGGCTGATTCCCGGGTTTCTCCCATCGCCTGTCGGGAGCAACAACCGGGTTGTCGGCGTAGTACTCGGCAACGTGAAACGTGCGTTTCAAATCTGTTGTCTCGACGAGAAAGTCATCCACGAAAAGCTGCCGCCCCACGTCAATGGAGATCACGTCCGGCGGATTCTCCAAATAGGGCACGGGCATGACGTCGCCGCGCTCGATCGCGTCCTTTTCGATCTTCGGAGGCCATTGCTCCGGGAGGACGATGCCGTTGTACAGCGTCTCCGCCGAGTTTGCGGCATTAACGAGACCTAGGCCGACGCAACAGATGATCACGTTTTTCGTCAGGGAGTCCATGGAGAAGTCCTCGTTACGCGGGACGATACGACCAACGCCACACGGGGCGACACGCTCACACTCTAGCCCATTTCGTGGCATCACACCACGTTTTCAGGGCGCTGCGACCGAAGAATCTCGCTGCCGGTTCCTTGTACGGCTATCCGTCGATATCTTATTTCCCTGCGCGCATCTGCTTCTTGTAGCGGCCGCGCGTCTTGGTACACTCGACAGCGCGATGATGGATATAGTGCAACGCGATGGAAGGGACTATCAATGAGATCGTGGTCGCTGGTGATTCTGTTTATTGGCGTAGGTGTGGACTGCCAAGCCGGCCAGTCCAACTGCTTCGCGCCGTTTCTGACGGACGAACCGCCGAAGATCGTCGAGACGATCTCCGAAGGAATCGAGGAGGGCGTGGAGGTCAGGCGTCTGAGGTTTCTCTCGCGCGTGGTGCCCGAATCCGGTCGGCAGGTGATCATCTACGCGGTCATGGCCAAACCGGCCACTCCGGGGCCGCACCCCGGGCTTTTGGTCTGCCACGGCGGAGGCGGATATGCCGACATGGTCGCACCGGCCGTGATCGGCTGGGCCAAGCGAGGCTTCGTGGCCATCTGCCAGGATCAGCCCGGCTTCTGCAACCGCAGCGAAGCGCGATCCAGCGGTCCGTGCCTGGAGCCGGGGGCAAGCGCGTTTAACATCGTCGACAGGCCGTCGGATTCTGCACTGTTCGACGGCGTGGCCGCGGCGTTGAACAGCCTGTCCCTGTTGCGGAATCAGCCGGACGTGGACACATCGCGAGTTGGCGTGTTTGGCGGATCGTGGGGCGGTTACATGACGACCATGGTAACGGGGTTGGCTGGTAAGCGGGTCCACGCGGCCTTTTCCGTCTACGGTTGCGGATATTTCGACGTGGGTTCGTCGTGGACCCACACGCTGAACTCGCTGGGTCCGCAGGCACGGCAGATCTGGCTGGACAATCTGGATGCGGGGCGCCGGGCGAAGAACCTGTCCGCCGCCTACTTCGTGCCTTCGCCGGCAAACGATTGGTACTTCTGGCCCTCGGCCGTGATGCGGACCTTGGACGACATGCCGGGCGAGAAGAATTACTGTTTCATGCCCAACGACAGCCATTCGCTCCGCCAGCCCGGCGGCATGAGCGGACCGCCCCCGGTCGACCATCGACGCAACCGCACCTATATGGAGATCGCGTGGTTGGAGTATCATTTGCTGGGCAAGGGCAAACCGTTTCCCCGTGCAACGGATGCCGGCAATCCGACGCGAGAGGGAAACGCGATCCGCGTTGCTTTCGACGTCCACGGGCCCGAGCCGATCACCAACGCCACGGTGTGGTATTCGGCAGGCGAAGTGCCTTGGCGACTCAAGTGGTGGGCTGCGGTGCCTGCTCAACTCGTCGACGGCCAACCGAGCCGCTATACGGCCGTGGTGCCCGTCGACGAGCCGGACCAGCCACTCCATTGGTTTGGCATCGTCACAGACCGCCGCAACGTGTCGGTCTCCACACTGGTTCGCACTCTCGATCCGAAGTCTCTGGGGCTGAACGTCGAAGGTCATCCGGTGGCCGCATTCAAACAGGACTTCGAGGATCGCACCGAGCATCGCCGCTGGCGTCGCAAGTATGCAGATCGCAGTCCAGGCCGCCATCAGATCACCGGCCAGGCTGCACGAACCGGCGACTATGGCTTGAAGTTGCAGGGGCAAGCCACGTTCGCCTGCTGGGGCTTGCGCGGGGCAACACTCAAGCGGAGCGGGGCAACAAAGATTCGTCTCTGGATGCGCGCGGTAAATGAGCCCTGCCAAGTACCCGCGATTGAACTGCTGGCCGAGTTGCCCGACAGCCGTCGCCTCCAATGGCATTGGTCCAACCCGCCCAAAGGCCCCTTGGGGCTAGACTGGCAAGCGGTCGACGCCCCGCTTGCCGAATTCGAGTATGTCGGCACGGGTCCCGCGCCTGTGGAGATGCTCTCGCCGACTCTGGGCCAACTGCGACTGCTGACGGCCCCGGACACGAACGTCTACATCGACGACGTGGAAGCGATGTAGCCATGCATGGACCGAGCCGAACTCGTCCCAGTAGGGTTGCCGCATCGCCACGCCGTTACTCACGAACGTCGTCGGCTGCCTGGATTGAAAGCTGGCGAGCCAAGTCGAGTGCCTCCTGTTTTGTGCCCACGCGATTCTCAAGCTGGGCGTCGCGAACGGCCTCGATGATTCGTTTGTACGCTGGCCCGGGCGGCAAGCCGGCGACCTTCAAGTCATTGCCGCCTAGCAATGGCGGCGGATCGAGTTCATCCTTGGGCAGTGACAGCTTGTGACGGCAGAAGTCAATCTCATGGCTGCCTTCGCCGGTTGCCTCCGCAACGGCGTGACTGTACGCGACCAAATCGGTCGCGCCCTCTTGAACGAGAATCCGCTGCAGTTGCGGCCAGGGTATCCGGCTGGCTGAACGCACTTGGTGCTCGTGCGTCAGAAGAAACTCGATCTCGCGCTCTTCTTTGTTGGTCGTCCTCAACCGCCCGACGATTCTCGATACCTCTGATGCGCGCCGTTCGGCGGGGCGGACACATTCGCGGACCAATGCGGCAAAGGCTATGGAGAACGTCGGATCGTCGAGGCATTCCAATACACGTCGAGTTCTCTGCCAAGGAGCATCGTTCGGCTGGCCACTACCTTCGGGTGCAATGCCCTGTAGCTCGGGCAGGATTACGGTCAGCAGCCTTGATTCAGCCAATAACTGGACCGCCCGACAACGGTTCGGGTGAACCAGCATTAGTCGCAGTTCGGACGTAATCCGTTCGGCGCTGACAACCGTCAGTTCGTGCGCCTTCTGCTCGACGGCCGATAGAGTCGACGCATCCAGCGCAAAGTCGAAGGTCGCGGCCATTCGCACGGCTCGCAGCATCCGCAGCTTGTCTTCGGCGATGCGCGCGAAAGGGTCGCCGATCGCCCGCACTAAACGCTGGCGAATATCTTCCTGGCCGTCCACGTAGTCGATGACGCACTTGTCGATGGGATCGTAGAACAAGCCATTGATCGTAAAATCGCGACGTTGAGCGTCTTCTTCGGCGCTGCTGAATGTGACGCTATCCGGGTGGCGGCCGTCGCTGTATTGGGCGTCCCGACGGAAGGTCGCCACCTCCACTTGCCCCGCCGTCTTCGGCCCCAGCACGATGATAACCCCGAATGCCGCACCGATGGCCAGCGTGCGTCGCGGCCCGAACACCTCGCGGATCTCGTCCGGCATAGCATTGGTCGCAACGTCGTAGTCCTTGGGTTCGCGGTCCAGAAGCTGGTCGCGCACGCAACCGCCAGCCCAGTACGCCTGAAACCCAGCTCTGCGCAGCTTCTCCACTACTTCGATGGAAAATCGTCGAGACTGTTCGGGAACGATAGAAGTCATAGTCCTGAGAACCCCCTCGGTAGCCAAGGTCTCCGGTTTCGGATCTCAACGGCCTGTCAGCCACCGCTCTTCCCTGACACCCGACACCCGGAACCCGACACCTACCCTAACGTTAACGTCACGCGAGCATCCAGGCGAGTCCCGGCGCACGCAAAAACCCCGACACGGAGAATCGTGCCGGGGTTCGAGATTGTTCAATGATTTCGGATGAGAAACGCAACGTCAAGTGCCGAATTCGGGCCGGCGGCGGCCCAACTGGCCCTGCAATCGCTGGACGATGCTGCTGTGCATTTGGCTGACACGACTTTCGCTCAAGTCGAGCGTCGCGCCGATCTCCTTCATTGTCAGCTCTTCGTAGTAGTACAGGATGATGATCAACCGCTCATTTCGGTTCAGGCCTTTGGTCACCAGACGCATCAGGTCGTTCTTCTGGACCCGCCGCGTTGGATCTTCACCCTTTTTGTCCTCCAAAATGTCGATCTCGCGCACGTCTTTGTAGCTGTCCGTTTCGTACCATTTCTTGTTCAAGCTGATCAGGTTGACCGCGTTGGCTTCCAGCACCATCTTCTCCAGTTCCTGGATGCTCAAGGCCATGTGCTCGGCCAATTCCACGTCGGTCGGGTGTCGTCCAAATCTAGTCTCCAGTTCCTTGATGGCTTCCTGCAGTTTGCTTGCCTTTGAACGAACCAGGCGTGGCACCCAATCCATGGTCCGCAGTTCGTCCAGCATCGCCCCGCGAATCCGCGGCACGCAATAAGTCTCGAACTTGACGCCGCGCGAAAGATCAAAGGCGTCGATGGCGTCCATCAATCCGAAGACGCCGGCGGAGATAAGATCGTCGAGTTCTACACCTTCGGGCAAACGCGCCCAAATGCGCTCGCCGTTGTACTTGACTAGCGGAAGGTATTGCTCGACCAGTAGATTTCGCAGCTCTTTGTTACCGAGATCCGCTTTGTAGGTCTTCCAGACGTCCTGGACATCCTCTTTCGCTATTGGTCTTGATGCTAGCGCCAGTGCTGTGGCCATACAATCCTCCATGATTGGTATGCCGGCCAGAGGCAAGTAATCTGGTTTTTGCTCTCTCGTCAGCCCGCTTCCAGCGAGCCGAGGCCGAAACCCTTAGTTCGTGTTCCCCAACTTTTCCCGGCGCCCCATCAAAGTCGCTGCATCCGCTCTAAGTTAACCTTGCAGGGCAAACCGGTCCCTTTCTGTCTATCGGCGAGAACGGAACAGGGGGTTCAGTCAAATTTGTTGATTTGTTCGCTTCGATTGGATCCTGTCTCGAGGGGCAAGAAGTGGAAGTTGCCCCGGTCTTTTCCGTGACCAGTTGTGCAGCCATTCGCTTCAGTGCCGTTGCCGCTGCGCCGTCGGGCGTGCTGATCACAAACGGAGTACCGGCACTGGCAGCAGCATCTACGCAACTGTCCGCCGGCAGGTAACCGAGGCCGTCGACTTGAAATCCCAAGAACCTTTGGCACGAGACGTTGATCCGGCGATTCACATCGCGGGCAACATCTTGGTCGGCCGCTTTGTTGACAATCAGCCGTATCGTCAGGCCATCCTCGGCGGTGGCCGTTCGCTTGATCGTCGCGTACGAGTCCATGACCGACATCGAATCAGGCGTCGTGACCAGCAACACATCGTCGGCAGCTTTCCAGAACCGTCGCACGACCTCGTTGCCGCCGTTGCCTACATCCAGCACCACCACGTCGGCATGCCGGCCTAGAGTTCGTAGCTGCCGCAACAGCCGCTGTTGGGCCGTTTCGCTGTAGTCGGCCGGCTGGCCTGGCGCCCACAAGCCAGGGAGGACCTGAACGCCTGACGGACCGGGTTGGAGCACTTCGTGGATGTCACGCCGCGCTGCGAGCACGTCCGCCACGTTGCCCCGTTCGTCCACACCGCAGAGCGTGGCTACGTCCGCTCGGTATAGATCGGCGTCGACCAAGACCACGCGAGCGCCCTGGCGCGACAGCATGACGGCCAGATTGACCGCCAGCGTCGTCACGCCCACGCCGCCTTTGCCACCGCTGAGTACCAACAGCCGCGGCACGGGTCCCGCATCGGCCACCGTATCGCCGGCGGCTCGCAAGACCAGTCTTCGTAGTTCTGTGGCTTGGTCGACCATGGTAGGGGGTGCTATTTCGGCCTCTCGCCGTTTCACCGGCGCTCGTTCAGATTCTTTCCATCCCAAGAATGATTCGCGTCAATTTTCTGTTGTCCGCCGGCTCGATGTCGTCCGGAACGTTTTGGCCGTTGGTCAGGTAGCTGAGCGGCAAACCGCAACTCCGCACCAACGGCAACAGGTTGCCCAGGCCCGTAGCTTCGTCCAGCTTGGTCAAGAGCAACGACGTTACGCCGACCTGCGAGAACCGTTCGGCTGTTTTTTCAAGGCTAGCAGCGCTGGCAACGCTGCTAAGCACCAAGTAGATCTCGTCGGCCTGTGCCTCGGCAAGCATCGACTTCAGTTCCTGGATCTTCACTTCGTCTCGCGGGCTGCGACCGGCCGTATCCATCAGTACCAGGTCCAATCCGGAAAGCCGGTCGACGGCCTCACGCATCTCCCGCGGCGTCGAGACAACCTCCATGGGCAGATCAATAATATCGGCATAGGTGCGCAGTTGATCGACGGCGGCGATGCGGTACGTATCGACCGTGATCAGCCCGACCCGCCGCTTCTCGCGCAGCCGGTAGTTCGCGGCCAGTTTGGCGATGGTGGTGGTCTTTCCCACGCCGGTTGGCCCCACCAGTGCCACCACGCGGCATTGGGAAGGCTGCACCTGGATCGGCCCACAGACGCGGATGTCTTTCTCGATCATCCGCGCGATACGCGCCTTGAGCAGAACGGGATCGTTCAAGTCGCGGCTGGAACCACCCGCGCGCACGCGGTCGATCAACTCGCGTGCCAGATCCTCGCTGACCTCGGCGTCGATCAAATCCGTGAACAGATGAAACAGACCCTCCGGCAGCTCGTGCACGGACGAATGCTGGTTGTGCCGCGAGAGGTCTTCAACCAGCGAGTGCAGATCGTCAAACTCGCCTTTCAGGTCCTCGCGGAATTTCTCGCGATAGTCGAACGCGTCGACCGGAGGCACGTAGCCGTTGTCGTCGGCTGCGCTTTCCTCGTGGTCGGCGGACCACGTCGAATAACTCCCGTGCCCGCTGGCAGCCGTTGCGGCGGGTTCCGGCAGGCGGCTGGGTACGTTGACGCTGGCCGAGGCAAGCACTTCGATTTCCCGCGATCCCGTCAGCCAACGCAACAGTCCACGACGGACTTCGCGTGTCTGCAGCACAGCCGCGTCGGGGCCCAGTGTGCGCCGTACCTGCTGCAATGCTTCCTGCATCGAACGGGCGCGAAAGGTTCTTACATCCATGATTGACGCCGTGTTGGTACGAGTACGGATTCCTGTCAAGCCGCTGCCGGAACCGCTTCGCTCACAATGCGAAACGACTCGACGACGGTATCGCTGGTAATTTCGTCATAACTCAAGACAACCAGTCGTGGCAGTTTCGCCACGGTAATCTGTTTCAGGGCAGCCCGGAGTTCGGGACTGACCAAGACGACCGGCGGATGGCCGGCTTGTGCGAGTTCCTGTGCTTCTCGGTCGATCAACTCGCACAGGTTCTGCACCGTCTGCGGCGACAGTCGAATCGACAGTCCGCGCTCGCCGTGTTGGATGCCCGCCAGAATCCGGTCCTCAAGTTCCGGATCCATCGTCACCACTCGCAGGCGGCGTTCGCCATCTTGGTAGCGAGCACAGATCGTGCGGGCCAACCGCTCGCGCACGCATTCGGTCAACTGAATTGGATCGCCGACGTGCGGGGCATGATCCCCCAATGCCTCCAGAATGGCCGCAAGTTGTCGTACAGGCACGCCCTCACGCAACAACCTCTGCAGCACCTGCTGGACGTCTCCCAGTTTCATCACACCGGGAATCAATTCGTCCACGACCGCCGGCGCCTTCTTCTTCGTTTCCTCAATCAGATGTTTGGTCGCATCGCGGGTCAGTAGATCCGCCGCATGCTCACGCACGGTCTGGCGCAGATGAGCGGCCAAGACGGCAGTCGGCTCAACGATCTCACAGTCCAGCCGTTTCGCTTCTTGAATGTCGTCGATGTCGATCCAGACGGCTGGCCGGCCGGAAGCCGGATCTCGCGTCGACTGGCCGGATAGGCCATCCGATGGTTCAACGCGGTGGATGGCCAGCAGTCGATTCGGAAGCACTGCGCCTTCGGCCACGAGATTCCCCGCGATCTTGATGCGGTAGTCGCGCCTGCCCAATCGCATATTGTCGCGCACGCGGACTTTGGGCAGCACAATGCCTAACTCGGCCGCGACTCGACGCCGCACGTCTGTGATCTGAGCCAGCAGGTCGCCGGCACGGTTCGGGTCGGCCAGTCGAATCAGCCCCACGCCAATTTCGATTTCCATGGGATCTACCGCGAGGAACTCCTCGATCCGCTTCTCCGGCGTCTCTGGTTTTCCAGTCTGATTGGCCGTGTTGCGTTCTGCATTCGTCGATTCTTGGGCGGGTTTTCGCGATAGAACGTAAGCCAGCCCGGCGCATCCGACGGCAATCGTCAGCAGTGGCAACGCGGGCAGTTTCGTGAATACCAGCAGCCCCAGGAAGCAGGCGGCCACGACCAACACCTGTGGCCGGGAAAACAATTGACGCAGGAACTCCACGGGCAAATCAACAGACTGCGAGCTACGGCTGACCAGCAGGGCAGCCGCCAGCGAAATCAACATCGCCGGCGTCTGGCTGACCAATCCGTCTCCAACCGTCAGCTTGGTGTACACCGAACCCGACTCGGCCAACGACATGCCGGCGTCCAGTACGCCGATGCAAAAGCCGACGACAATGTTGATCAACGTAATGAAAACGGCAGCAACTGCATCGCCACGAACGAACTTGCTGGCACCGTCCATGGCTGAGTAGAAGTCGGTTTCGTGCCTGAGTTGCTGACGTTGGCGCTGGGCCTCTTTCGTGTCGATCAGACCGGCGTTCAGATCAGCGTCGATCGCCATCTGTCGTCCGGGCAGACTGTCCAAATTGAACCGAGCCGCTACCTCGCTGATTCGCGTGGCACCTTTGGTGATCACCACAAACTGGATGACCACGATAATGGCAAAAATCACCAGGCCGACGACGGTGTGGTTCAAGGTCACGAATTCGCCGAAGCCACGAATAACCTGGCCTGCGGCATCCAACCGTTCGGTCTGAGCCCCGGAGAGAATCAACCGCGTCGAGGCCACGTTCAGCACGAGGCGGCTGAGCGTGGTCGCCAGCAGCAATGACGGAAATACGCTGAACTCCAGCGGCGTCTTGACGTAGAGCGCCGTCAGCAGCACGATGACGGCGATTGCGATGTTTGCAGCCAACAGAACGTCCAACACGCCTGCCGGCAACGGCACGATCAACACCACCACACAGGCGATGATTGCCGCCGAGAGGACGAGACTCTGCCAACGAGCCAGATAGGACATGTTGAAGTCAACCGACTGAGGCGTCACGCGTGCCTGTGGACTTTTGGACGAGAGTTGCCGCAGGTGAACGTGATAGATCAGAACGAACTGTATGACAAGAAAATAGGTCTCTGAAGTGAGCGGCGGAGATTATCGAAATGCACGGGAAGTGTCCAGGTCGGTTCGTCTGGGGGAAGAGCCACGCCAGCGACGCTAGCAGACGATAGGTAGACGGCGTCTTCGTTTAACCCGAAGCCGGAGAAGACTGCTGAATAAGTCGTGGGGTAAGCTTCCAGCTTGCCAAATACGTAGGCAAGGAAAACGTGGGTATCAACAATGCACAAGGTCGGCAAGCTGGAAGCTTACCCCACTTTGGTTTCCGCTAGCATTTCAGCAGTCTC
>JADHUC010000019.1 GCA_016784735.1 Pirellulaceae bacterium
GGCGTTCTGCCAACCAACGGAATGCTGTACGTAGCACCGCATCAGTGCGTCTGCTATCAGGGAGTGCTGCTATCGAACTTTAACGCCCTGACCGCCGAGCGAGAGTCGAAAAGAGACAACGTCGAAGAGTCGAAAAGTGAAACGCGTCTGACAACAGGTCCGGCGTACGGAAAGATCAAAAATCGGCAATCGGCAATCAAAAATCCCCATGATTGGCCCATCTATCGCCGGGAACCTCGGCGCAGCGGCAGTTCAAGCACCACGGTGCCCGATCGCCTGGAACGACGGTGGGAAGTCACGCTGGGCGGCAACGTCACACCACCGGTCGTGGCCGACGGCCGGTTGTTGGTGGCCGAGAAGGACACCCATACGGTTCACGCTCTGGACGTGGACAAAGGACGTAAACTCTGGAGCTACACGGCCGGCGCACGAGTGGATTCACCACCCACGATTCACGGACCGCTGGTCCTGTTCGGCTCGACCGACGGTTGGGTCTACTGCCTGCGCGCTTCGGACGGCGTGGAGGTGTGGCGGTTTCTCGCGGCCCCAAGCGATCGCCGAATCGCCGCATTCGAGCAGGTGGAATCCGCCTGGCCGGTCCATGGCACCGTGGTGGTACAGGACGACGTGACAACCAACCCGCCGCGAACACTCGCCTACTTCACCGCCGGGCGATCGTCGTTCTTGGACGGCGGAATTCGCGTCTGGGGCCTCGATCCTCACACGGGCGAAGTGGTACACGAGACCTGTGTTAGCGGCCCGCGTCCGAATCCGTTCGAGGACACCGGCATGGCAGGCTACATGGACGGCGCCAAGTCCGACATTCTGGTCAGCGACGGCGTCGATTTGTATTTGCACCAAGAGAGGTTCCGTGGCGATCTCTCGCGCATCAAAGCACCGATGCAAAAGATGGCCAAAGAGGGCGGAGGCTTCCGCATCTACCCATCGTTCCCCGATCGTGGTTCCGATGCAAAGCGACTGATCGCCACCCGCGGCTTTCTGGATGATTCATACAACGAAGGCACGTACTGGACCTACGGCCAGCGCTGGCCCGGTTGGGATCGGAAGATGCGGGGCGTCGGCGCCTACGGCCAACTCTTGGTTTTCGACCGGCGCACCGTCTACGGCGTCCACGTCTTCACCGAGAGTATCCGTGTACGGCGAGGATTCATGCCCGGCGAGAAAGGCTACCGGCTGTTTGCCAGAGAGCACGACGCAAAGGAAGACAAATGGTCCGTCCACGTTCCAGTCCGCATCCGAGCAATGGTGTTGGCCGGCGAAAAGCTCTTCGTCGCCGGCCCGCCCGACGTGGTCCCCGCCGAAGATCCGCTGGCCGCCTTCGAAGGTCGCAAAGGCGCGGTCTTGTGGACAATCTCCGCCTCGAACGGTCAGAAGCTCGCCGAAGTTCAGCGTCTGGAATCACTCCCGGCATACGACGGCCTGATCGCGGCGGCCGAACACCTGTTCCTGAGCACGACCGACGGGCGGGTATCGTGCTTTGGCCAGCAGGAACCGTAAACGGTCAACCTTCTTCCGAATCTTGGCGATTGTTCGTGAGCGAGTTGTCGGCTTCCGCGGGCTCTTGTGGCTGCTCGTTTACAATCAGTCGAAAGACGTCGGGGCGGGTGTAGTGGCCCGCTACGTCCAAGTCGAATCGGGCGCGAGGGATTTCGCCCAGATCCAGGTCGGCGAATAATGTGCCTTCCTTGTCGTAGAGTGGACCGGCGAGGACTTCGCCCAGTGGCGACATGATGGCGCTTCCGCCGCGGCACATGACTTCGGGTTGGTTGGCCAGTTCTGCACCTACGGATAGATCGTCCGGGTACATGTCTCTTGTGAAAAACTGGTTGCAGCCCAGTACGAAGCATCGCCCTTCGCAGGCAATGTGCCGCAATGTGGCCTGCCATGTATCGCGGGCGTCCGCGGTGGGTGCCAAGTAGATGTCCACCCCTTTGCTGTACATCGCCATTCGCGCCAGCGGCATGTAGTTCTCCCAGCAGATCAAACCGCCGACCTTACCGAAGTCCGTGTCGATTACGGTCAGCGTGCTGCCGTCGCCCTCGCCCCAGATCAGTCGTTCCGTGCCGGTGGGCTTCAGCTTGCGGTGCTTGCCGAGCAGTTGTCCGTCGGGACTGAAATAGAGCAAAGTGCAGTACAGCGTACCGCGGCTGAATTGACTGCCCCGCTCGACGACGCCGATGGCCAGGTAGACTCCGGCTTCACGAGCGGCCTTGCCCAGCGCGTCTGTGTCCGGGCCGGGCACGTCCACGGCGTTTTCCCAATAGCGCTGCCAAAGTCGCCGCCCTTCGTCGCTGCGGCTACCGACGACGGCTCCGAAGCCCAGTCCTCGAGGATAGGCCGGCACAAACGCCTCGGGCAAGACGATCAACCTGGCCCCTTGTGCGGCCGCCTCGGCAGTCAGGCGACACGCCTTCTCGATCGTTGCTTCACGGTCGAAAGGGACCGGAGCCGCCTGCACAACGGCTGCTTTGATTCGGGGAATGTGGTCACTCATATACTGGGATTGTACTCGTCGAGAAACTCACTTAGCGGGCGAAATCTCAATGGCTTCTTGCGCATTTCCTGGAGCGCCGCCAAGTCTTCAGCGTCCTCCAGACGTTCGAGCATTTCTTCGTATTCGGCAATGTCAAGGATGACGGCGGTCGCTTCTCCGTCCTCGACGACAAACTGAGGCTTCCGTCTTCCATGCACCATTACTTGGTCCTTTCTCTTGAGAACCTGCCCGTTCATGTTTCAACCAACAGGACAGGGCGCATCAAACACCGTATATTGTAAGCGATTTCACTAGACGAGGAACAGCGCGATGGTATTGCCCATACGATTTAGTCTGGCAGTGATTGTGGGACTCTGGCTGACAGTCGCGATGCTCTCGGGTGTTGGGTTTGCGCGGGCCGAAGAGTCGGCGGCGGCCGGTGAGGCGCGACAGGTTTGCTCACGCCTCGGTTGCGATCGTGGTGTTTGCGTCCTCTTAGATGCGAACCCGGGCGAGTTGGCTGTCGCATTGGCTCGACAAAGCGAACTGTTGATCTATCTCCAACTCCCATCGGACGAAGCGACGGACGCCGCCCGAGCACGCGCCGACGCGGCCGGTCTGTTAGGCACCAAAATCTATGTGGAAAAAGGTCGCTGGTCCCAGATCCATCTGGCCGACAACTTGGCCGACGCTGTGGTGGTCACGCCCGCGGCGGTTCCGTTGGCTCGATCATGCCGCGACGAGTTGCTGCGGGTTGTGAACCCGTTGGGAAAAGTGGTGCTGGGTGGCGAGGTACTACAGAAGCCGTATCCGGACGGATCCGATGATTGGAGTCATCCCTATCACGGTCCGGACAACAATCCGCAGTCCGCTGATCAACTGGCTCGGGCGCCGTACCTCACGCAGTTTCTGGCTCAGCCAAGATACGTCCCACAGCCCGAGGTCACCGTTGCCTCAGCCGGACGGATCTTCAAGGCGTTTGGGCATATCACCTTTCACAGCCGCGAGTGGCCTTGGTTGAATACGTTGGCGGCTTTCAACGGCTACAACGGGACGCTGTTGTGGAAGCGGCCGCTGGAGCCGGGCTTCATGATCCACCGTAATACGATGATCGCCACGCCGGAGGTTCTGTATCTGGGCGACAACGACTCCTGCGAACTGATCGACACGGCTACGGGCAAGCAAATGGGCGAGATCGTCGCGCCCGAGGGTTCTGCCGGCCTTGCGTGGAAATGGATGGCGTTGGAGGGCGGCATCCTGTATGCGCTGGTCGGCAAGCAGGAACCGCGCGACCCGGTCGTACGCGAAGACTGGAACCGAGGAGGTTGGCCCTGGCGCCCGTTGAGCCGGGGCTACGATGCCGACGCGTTTCCCTGGGGCTTCGGTCAGACTTTCCTGGCCGTGAATCCGCAAACGCGCCAGATCGTTTGGGTTCACAACGAGACGGAAACCATCGACGGCCGCGCGGTATGCATGAAGAACGGGCGCATCTACTACTGCGCGCACGGGAAGCTGGTCGGCTGCCTGGACGCCAAACTCGGCAAGCCCGCCTGGCGGACCACAGATGCCAAACTGCTGGACGAGATCGGGCCGCACTTTCGGGCTCAACATCCGCGGTATGGCTATTCGAGCAGCTCCTACATCAAGTGCAGTGACCAGGCGGTCTATTTCGCCGGCCCACAGCGAAACCGATTGGTTGCCGTCTCTTCGACCGATGGACGACTTCTTTGGAGCTACCCGTCCGGCAACTACCACTTGGTGCTACGCGACGACGGGCTCTACGCGATTGGAAGCACGCATGGCAGCGGAAAGAGCCTCAAGTTCGATCCAATCAGTGGTCGCGTGCTGGCCGAGTTGCCTCGAGTGCGAGGGCACTGCACTCGGGCCACCGGCTCGATCGACAGCATCTTCTCCCGCGGACTGCGCCACGCCGGAACCATGCGTACCACGATCGCCGAGCATCACCCGCAGCGCATCTCCCTCATGCGTCCGCCCTGCCAGGATGGGGTCGTGATCGCCAATGGCATGTTGCACTGGGGCCCTTGGATGTGTACCTGCAACTTGTCGCTGGTCGGGAACATCGGTCTGGCCCCAGCCGGTGATTTCCCGTCCGACGCCGCGGCATCCGAAACGGAGCGACTGGAGTCGCACATCGAAACGGGGCAAACGATCGAGCCTTTGGCCGTCAGGCCTGGAGACTGGCCCACGTACCGGGCCGACAACCAGCGAAGCGGCGCCGTCGGCGTAGAGATTCCCAGTGACGTGAGATTGGCCTGGAAATATCAGCCACCAGGGCCGCTAGATCCCGCGGCACCTATCACCGCTGGCGGTCTGGTCTTCTTGAGCGGATCGGACGGCGCGGTCCGCGCCCTGGATTCTCAGGACGGCAAACCTCGCTGGACCGCCTATACCGGTGGGCCGATCGCCTATCCGCCAGCCATTGGCGAAGGACGCCTGTTCGTCGGCAGCGGCGACGGTTGGCTGTATGCCTTCGAAGCCGCGTCCGGACGTCTACTTTGGCGATTTCGCTGTGCACCGGCCGAACGCAAGATCCATTGCTACGGACGGCTCAGCTCGACATGGCCGGTCGCCAGCGGCGTGCTTGTCGATCGGGGCGTCGTGTATGCGGCTGCTGGTATCGCCAACTATGACGGGACACACGTCTACGCACTCGATGCAGCTACCGGCGCAATCCGGTGGCAGAACAACGGGTCGGGACGGTTGGGCGGAGTGGATCAGTCACTGGGCGTCAGCGTGCAAGGTCACCTCTTGTTGCACCAGGACCGACTGTATCTGGCTGGCGGCAACGTGGTATCTCCCGCCGCCTACCAGATCGAGGACGGCCGATGTCTGAACGCTCCGGGAGATGAGTGGGACACGAAGGCTCCACGTGGCTCTGAGTTGTTCGTGGTCGACGGGAAGGTCTCCGCCTTCGACCAATCGTTGTACGCTCCCAAGAAGTATCATCCGGCCAGCTACTTCGCATTGGATTTTCGCCAAGTTAACTCCGGTAACGTCATCATCCGCAGCACCGGCGGAAAAATCGCAAGGATGGATCCAAACACGACGAACGAACAGAAGAAGAATCTCTGGATTTCGGAAGGCTTTGAACGAGTGGCAGCGATGGCGTTGGGCAAGAATGCTGTCGTGGTTGCCGGGCGACTTCCATCGTCCGACCCCGCGGATCTGTCACGGCACGCCCTGGCGGCTTTGGCGGTGGAAGACGGTCGAACGATATGGAGTCGATCGTTGCCCTCGATGCCCGGTTCCTGGACCCTGGCCGTGGATAGCGTGGGCCGAATCATCGTAGCCTTACGGGATGGCCAAGTTCGGTGTTTTGCGCCCACGGATTAGGGCAACCGCGGCTCGAATTTTGAACAGGAGGAAACGGAGTCCGCAGAGATTTGTTAGGATGGTCTCACTTTCGACGCCCGATTCTTCTGTTGATTGGATTTCACGATGAAAGCTACTAAGACAATCAGACAGGCTTCCGCAACGAACATCCATCGACGGCGCTTCCTGAAGGCGAGTTTGGCGGGCGTCGCGTTAGGCGGCCTTTCGCGCGGTTTGCCCGCGATTTCGGCACCGCCGTCGCACGAGCTTACCGTGACTCGCATAGACCGCGCCACTGTCAAAGTGCCGTACCGCGAAGTGCCCGAACGCAACATGGCGCGCGAGCTGCCGCACTGGAAATACTCCGAAATACTGACCGTGCACTTGCAGAACGGGCATCAGGGGCATGGCGAAACACTGCTGTATTACACGTGGGGCAGAACGACGGATCGGCACGTCGAACAGGCACGCGGGAAGAACGCCGCCGAGATCATGTGGGACGACTCGTTGGGGGCCGGCTTGCAGATGGCCTTGTTCGATGCGGTTGCCCGCGCCTGTGACGTGCCAATTCATCGTTTGTTAGGTGCCCAAGTCCACGAGCGCACACCGCTCTCCTGGTGGAACATCGACACCTATCCCGAAGACATGGCGGCAGACTGCAAAGAGGCGTACCGCCAGGGCTACATGGCATACAAAACCAAAGGTCGACCTTGGTTCGATGTCTACGAGCAAATGGACGCAGCCGTGAAGGAAGTCCCGCCGGAATTCAAAATCGACATGGACTTCAATGCCACGCTGCTGGACGCCAAGCAGGGCATGAGAATCGTGAAGGGCCTGGCCGAGTATCCGCAGACCGACATCTACGAATCCCCGATCCCGCAAGGAGACATCCCCGGCAACCAAGCCATCCGCAAGGCCACGCGAGTGAAGGTGGCGATGCACTACGGCAGCCCCGCACCGAAAGTCGCGATCAAGGAAGAGGTCTGTGACGGTTTCGTGATCAGCGGCGGGGCGAGCCGCGTTCTTCGTAGCGCCCACGTTGCGGCAATGGCCGACCTGCCGTTCTGGTTGCAGTTAGTCGGAACCGGGATCACTGCGGCGTGGTCACTTCATCTTGGCGCCGTGACCAGCCACTCGACCTGGCCGGCAGTGAATTGCCACCAACTATACACGCATCCCATGCTGACGGAGCCGATCGAGATGAAGGATGGTTTCGCAGCAGTTCCCACCGCGTCAGGGCTCGGATACGAAATCGACTGGGACGCTGTCGAGCGATTCCGAGTTGACAAACCCGAACAGCGCCCCGATCCGCCGCGGTTGGTCGAGGCGAGTTGGCCGGATGGTAAGAGGATGTACTTTAACCATCTGGGCGGAGTGAACTTCGTCCTGAACGCCGCCATGAAACCCGGCACGGTGCCGTTTTACGAGCGTGGTGTGAAGACTCGGCTATTAACCGACGATGGTACCGCGAAATGGCGAGACATCTACGAACGTTCGCGCAAAGCACCGTTACTCATTCGATCGTAGGCCGCCAAAGGCAAGAGCTTCGGAGAAGGAGAGCCCAACGTTGCAGACATTTGGATGAAGAAGAGGCAGCGAATTCATAAAAAGCAACGAATTCTCGGGAAAGCATCGCACGAAGAACGAATCGTTGCTTTCCATGAATTCGTTGCCCAAACTTCACGGAAAGTGACCTCTGCCAGCCGAGTTCAATTTCCCTTTCGTCGCGGAAAACATGGGCCGTGAGTTGGCCTTGGACGCAACAATCATGCAACTGTAGGGGAGATTCAATCACGATGAGCACTCGAAATACAATGCCCCAGATCTGCCGCCCCCTGGTTTCCGCACTCGCGATTAGTTGCCTCACACTGCTCGTGACTGGCGCGAACGCCGCGGAAACGGAGCCAGAACCGAAAACGATCGAGCGCGTTGTCGCAGTGGAAAACGTGTGTGCCTGGCCAAACCTTACGCTGATGCGCGACGGCACGGTTATTGCCATCTTCCACAATCAGCCCAGCCATGGTCAGCAGGAGGGTGATGTGGACTGCTGGGCCAGTCGCGATGGCCTCGCCTGGGAGAAACGCAGCACGGTCACCAGGCATGAGCCAAACACCATCCGCATGAACCACGCTGCCGGCCTGGCACGCAACGGTGATCTGATCGTGTTGTGCTCCGGTTGGACCAACGTAAAGCAACCCGAGCGGCCCAAGCAGGCGGCTTTCCGCGATGCGGTGCTGCGTGCCTGGGTCTTGCGGTCTGCAGACGGCGGCCGCACCTGGGAGAAACGTGAAGATTTCCCTGCGGCCGAGCCGGGTTGGACGGAGCACATTCCCTTTGGCGACATCTGGGTTGGCGATGACGGCGCGTTGCATACGTCCTGCTACCAAGGCCAGCTCAGCGATCCGGCAAAATCGTCGAAAATGATTGGCTGGCGATCCTGGCATTTCCGCAGCGACGATGACGGCTGGACGTGGCGGCCCGTGTCCATCATCGGCCCGCGTCACAATGAAACCGATATCTTCTCGCTTGGCGGCAAACGCTGGCTCGCCGCGGCCCGCATCGACCGGATGCACCTGATCCTCAGCGACGACAACGGCGTGACTTGGCAAAAGCCGCAGCCTGTGACAGAGAGAAACGAAATCAATGGCCATCTCACGCGGCTGAAGGGCGGGCGTTTGCTGCTGAGTTATGGCGTGCGGGTTAGCGGACGCCGCGG
The DNA here is from genome assembly GCA_016784735.1 of Pirellulaceae bacterium. Classification (GTDB taxonomy): domain Bacteria; phylum Planctomycetota; class Planctomycetia; order Pirellulales; family Pirellulaceae; genus JADHUC01. Next base: position 8,544 of record JADHUC010000019.1, read on the forward strand.
CGTGTGCGCAAAACTCAGCAGTGACGACGGGCGCACCTGGGGCGAGCCGCTACGAGTGGCACACACCGTCGCGAACGGAGATTGCGGCTATCCCTCCAGCGTGCAGTTAGCCAGCGGCCAGATCGTGACGGCCTGGTACTCCAGGGAAACACCCGATCACGATGGCTACCACATGGGCGTGACGGTGTGGGAGGCTCCATGATCAGAATGAAAAGCCGACGCATGGAAAGGGCTCACAGCAAAGTATCCGTCATGTGCCGAGAACTATCGCTTCTATTCTTACTTTTTCCAGTGTTGTATTCGCCCGCCCCCTTGACGGCCATGGATCTGGCCCGTGACGAGCAGGCAACGGCGACGGTTGTGGTGCCGGACAACGCGCTCTCGGTTGTGACGTTTGCCGCCGATGAGTTGGTGTACCACGTTGAGCGCGCCACCGGTGCAAGACTTCCGATTGCCAAGGAGAGTGAGAGGCCGAAGAACGGCAATCTGGTGTTCATCGGTGGCTGCCGGGCCACTGCGGAGGCTGGGATCAACACTGCGGGATTGCCACCGAACGGATTCATCCTGCGACTCGCATCAGACCGATTCTTCCTGGTCGGCGACGACAGTGATGGCCCGGCCGCTTGGATCTTGCACAACAACCGCACGCGGGTCGGAACGCTGTTTGCTGTGTACGAGTTCCTGGAAAAGCACCTCCAGTGTCGCTGGCTGTGGCCGGGGGAGTTAGGAGAAGTGGTTCCGAGCCGTACGGACATCGTCGTCGATGCGTGGGACCAGACCGGGGCGCCGGCGTTTATCCATACTCGCTGGCGCGACGGCGGATTGGCGGTGGCTGGAACCGATGGCTGGTCATCGCCCAGAGCACGGAGCCACTTTTTGTCCGAGCAGGGTAAATGGTTGCGGCGGAATCGGTTCGCTATGGGCGTGAACATGGACATGGCGCACGCGTTCACCGAGTGGTGGGATCGGCACAAGGACGATCATCCGGAGTATTTCAACCTGTTGCCGGACGGCACGCGGCGTTCGGACCCGAACTACCACGGAGGCGCGTCGCGGCTGATCTCCATGTGCGTGTCCGAGCCCGGCTTCCACAAGGCTATCGTGGAAAACTGGCAGCACGGCCGAAGTCCCGCGCGACCCCACATCGATGTGAGCGAGAATGACACTCCCGGCAGATGCATATGCCCGAACTGCCTGGCTTGGGACGTGCCCGATCCGAAACTCGCAACGCCGTGGGCCGAACGATTGAATCGTGCGAAGAAGGCGTTCGAAGCGGGCGACGGCGATTGGGTCAAGTCGCTGGGGAGCCTGTCTGACCGTTACGCCCGGTACTACCTGGCGGTCCAGAAGGAAGCCGAGCAGATCGACCCCACGGCCGTCGTCATGGGCTACGCGTATGCCAACTACGTCGATCCGCCGCGTGAAGTGAAGCTGAATGAACGAGTGGTCATCGGCGTCGTGCCGCCAATGTATTTTCCCTGGATAGACGCGATCCGGCAATCCAACCGCGAGCGTTGGGATGGCTGGCGGGCAACGGGCGCGCGGATGTTCCTGCGCCCCAATTGGATGCTGGACGGGCACAACCTGCCGATGTTCGTGGCGCGGAAGCTGGGCGAGGACTTTCGCTATCTTGCCCACCGCGGCATGATCGGCACGGACTTCGATTCGCTGACCGGACAGTATTCGACGCAGGGTCCGAACCTGTACATGTTGGCCCGACTGCACGCTCGACCGAAGATGACCGTCGAAAACGTGCTGGATGAATACTACTCTGCGTTCGGGAAAGCAGAGGCCGAAGTCCGGGCGTATTTCGCCCATTGGGAACAGGTCTGCGACGCCGTCACCGAGAAGCCGGAGGGTATGCACTGGTCCTATTTCTATCGGCAGGCGCACGAGATCTTCACTCCAGCGGCGATGGCGCGGGGGCAGAAGCTGTTAGATAGAGCTGTGTCCGCCGCGCGAGGCGATCGCACAGCAGAAGGACGCGTCGCGTTCCTGCAGGACGGGCTGCGAAACGCCGAATTAACCCTTGCCGCCCAGGCTGCCCATGCCAGATATCGCGAGGCAGGTGGCATTCGGGAGTTGCGCGCGGCAATCGAAGAACTCGACGACTTCCGCCGCTCCGTCGAGTCCGACCTGATCTCGAACATGGGATATCTGGCCTGGGCAGAGACGAGGACCTGGGACCGCAAGCTCTTACGGAACATGAGGGTGCCCGGCCAACCGTTGCCAGACCCGTGGCAATTCAAATGGGATCCCAGGAACCGGGGAAGCGAAGAGAACTGGTTTGCCGAAAGCGCCGATACGTCAGAATGGCTTGACATTTCGACAGACGAGCCGTGGGAAGTGCAGCCGGTCGGAAAGCTGTGGCGCCAAGAACACGGCGAAGACTACGATGGCTTTGCCTGGTATCGGACAACCTTCCAGGTCAAACGAGAGGCCGGCGACCCGCAGTTGAGGCTCGTCTTCGGCGCCGTGGACGAAGTCTGCGTCGTATGGGTCAACGGGCGGAAACTGCTCGACCGACCGTACCCGTACAAAGGTGACACCGACTCGTGGAAAAAGGCATTCGAACTGGATATCACCGATGCCGTCCGTTACGACCGGCCAAACACACTGGCCGTTCGCGTGGAAGACAGTGCCGGCGAAGGCGGAATATCGCGTGGCGTGCGACTGGTCAAAGTGCCACCGATGAACGAGGAGCATAGCGTCGTCCAGGACGGCGGCTTCGAGCGCCAGCCGGCCGCATGGCGCAAGAGCGTGATGTGCGGCGAGTTCGCTTTCGAACTGGATAACGAAAACGCACACAGCGGCGCAGTCTCAGCCAAACTGCAGTGCACCAAAGTCGGTTCGGCCGACGACGAGCGCAAACTCAGGACCAGAGCCTGGGGACGCTGGTACCAGACCGGCGTGCCCGTAGACAAAGGCAAAACCTATCGGTTGCGGCTTTGGGCAAAGACCAGCAACGACTTCGCGGGCACAATCGCAATCTGGGTGACAGGCGATGCCAAACAGGGAACGGTCGCAACAAACCTGGTCAACACGGAAGGACTCTGGCACCCCGTAACCGCCGTCGGCATTACACCGAGCAGCGACACCGTCGGCATCTATCTAAACGTCAGAGACGGCACCGGCACAGCGTGGTTCGACGACGTGGAGTTGGTGGAATCGCGCGTACAGTAGCTCCCGATTTCGCAGCGTCGGTTAGCAGGCTACTTGACGTAACCCGTCTTCAACCGATCGTAGCCCCAACTGGGCTCTTCCGGCGGGTAGATGCGCGGCACCGTGCGTGCGGTCTGCAAATAGCCTGAGACTCGTTTGACGACGTCCGGATGTTCGGCGGCTACGTTGTTCTGTTCGCCGATATCATTCTCCAGATCATACAGCTCCAGAGGCAACTTGGGCTTCTGGCGAATGGCTTTCCATTTCCCAATCCGGACAGCCTGCGACCAGGGCGGTGTGCCGCCGCGATTTCCGGTTGTTTTTTCCCAATACATGAAGCGATCTGACGTGTCTTGGGGCTGGCCCAGAAGTCTAGGGAGTACCGAAATCCCGTCGATTCCTTCGGGCGGTTCTTGGCCGGCCAGTTCAGCCAGCGTGGGCATCATGTCCCAAAACGCCCACACAGAATCGTCGGTCGCGCCGGCCGCGACCTTGCCCGGCCAGCGCACGACCATGGGCACTCGGATTCCGCCTTCGTAGAACGTGCCTTTGCCGCCGCGCAATGGGCCGTTGCCTTTGAAGAAATCCTCTTCGCCGGGCCGGGCCAGCCGGTAGCCACCGTTATCGCTGGTGAAGAAGACGATGGTGTCTTCGTCGATATCCAATTCGCGTAACAGAGCCATGATGCGACCGACGTCCCGATCCATGCGCGTGATCATGGCAGCCAACGTGGCTCGCGGAGCGGGCTGCGACGCGTAGTGGTTTCGGCCATCAACATACGCGAACGGCTCCGGGAATTTGCCTTCATACTCCCTGAACGAGTCCTCGGGCACCAGCAACTCGAAGTGAGGAATCGTGAATGGCACGTACAGGAAGAATGGGCCGTCCTTGTGACGCCGCACGAAGTCCAGAGCGTGTTCGGCAATGGCGTCGTGCGAGTACTTCTGGCGTTTCTCTCCTTCGTTTTCGGGAAGCATGTACTTCGTGTCGTTCTTCCACAGAAAATACGGGTAGAAGAAATGCGCGTGGACCTGATGCAGATATCCAAAGAACTCGTCAAATCCTTGTTTGTTCGGAGCGCCATCGGTGTCCGCGTCGCCCAGTCCCCATTTGCCGAAGATACCGGTGGCATAGCCGGCCTTTTTCAGCACTTCGGCAACGGTCACATCTGCTGGCAGCAGTGGCGAGCCACCTCCGTTGACGCGGACCGACGTATGGCCCGTATGGCTACCGGTCATCAGCACGCTGCGCGACGGGGCACACACGCAATGTCCGGCATACACCTGAGTGAAACGCGTCCCCTCGGCGGCCAGTTGATCGACGTGCGGCGTACGGATCTTGTCCTGGCCATAGCATCCGAGATGTCCGTAGCCTAAGTCATCGGCCATAATGAAAACGATGTTGGGATGCTGGCGAGTTCGTTCCGCGACGGCGAACGACGGAGCGACGCTCGTCGCGGTCAACAGGATTACAGTGGCGAGGAATGTCTTGTTCATTGGCAGATGACTCATGACAATAATCTCATCGTAGGCGGTGTCGAAACGGCACATGCAATCGCGAATAGACTACAATTGTCTCCGTATCATGAACCCAAGCAAGCCGACTCAGGAAAGTAGGAGGGCGACATGCGTTTTGCAGCAATGATCCTGGTATTGATTCTCGCCATCAGCATGAGCCGTTTCGCGACAGCAGACAACGCCAATGTGCAAATCACGGTTGTGGATCAATCTGGCGCTCCGTTGCCATGCCGGATCCATCTTCACGACAAGGACGGAAAGCCGCAACGGGCCGGCGATCTTCCCTTTTTCCGCGATCATTTCGTCTGCCCGGGCGAAGTTCGAATGCAGTTGCCGGTTGGCGACTATCGAGTCGAGATTGAACGAGGTCCCGAATACGAGCAATACGCGGACAGCTTCACCGTTGCCGAGTCCGCGGTCAAGGAGTTGTCCGTTTGCCTGAAGCGGATCGCGAACCTGGCTGCCGAGGGATGGTACTCAGGCGATTTGCACGTGCATCGCGCGATCGAGGATATACCGCTGTTGATGCGGGCCGAGGATCTTAACGTCGCACCAGTGATCACTTGGTGGAACAATCGAAACGTATGGTCCGCGCGCGAGAGACCGAAGAATCCGTTAACTCAGATCGACGGCAACCGTTACTACCACGTGATGGCCGGCGAGGACGAGCGCGAAGGCGGTGCGTTGATGTACTTCAACCGCAAACAGCACTTGCCAATTACCGGATCCACGCGCGAGTATCCTTCGCCCATGACATTCGTGAACCAGGCGCACGAAGAAGGCGACGTCTGGATCGACATTGAAAAGCCCTTCTGGTGGGACGTTCCCGTTTGGCTGGCGAGCGGACAGTTCGACTCGGTCGGCCTGGCGAACAACCACATGTGCCGCAGTCGCATGTACGAAAGCGAGGCGTGGGGAAGACCGCGCAACGAGGATCGTTTACCTGCCCCGCGTGGCAACGGCTTCTGGACTCAGGAGATCTACTACCATATCCTCAACTGCGGACTGCGTGTCCCGCCGTCGGCCGGAAGCGCCTCGGGTGTGTTGCCTAATCCACTGGGCTACAATCGTGTGTACGTCTACTGTGGCGACGATTTCAACTACGACACTTGGTGGCAGGGGCTGAAGGCCGGCCGCTCGTTCGTGACCAACGGGCCGCTATTGCTGGCCAAGGCCAACGGTCAATTGCCGGGACACGTGTTTGCCTCGACAGACGAGCAGCCAGTCGAAATCGACATGGAAGTATCGTTGATCAGCCGCGACCCGATTGCGGCAATTGAAATCATCAGGAACGGCAAAATCGAGCGCACGGTGCCAATTGCCGGGAAGTCGCAGGCGATCAATCTCGGCAAGATAACCTTTGGCCAAAGCGGCTGGTTCCTGGTCCGCGCGATTACGGACCTGGAACACACATTCCGATTTGCTTCAACTGCACCGTATTACGTCGAAGTGGGCTCCGACAAACGATTTTTAAGCCGAAGTTCCGCCAATTTCTTTCTTGATTGGGCCGTCGAGCGGATCGCTCGGGTCCCGCTGAAACTAAACGACTCGGAAAAGCTGGAAGACGTCCTTGCCCACCATCAACGGGCCAAGAAGTTCTGGCAACAAGTGGCGGCTGAGGCAAATGCGGACTAATCTCGGGACTGCCTTCGGCCGCAGCCAAAACGTGGGATAGGCTTCCAGCCTGTCGTCCGCCGGGGCTTTGACAGGCTGGAAGCCTATCCCACGGGAATTCGCGCACTGTGCGCAAATTCTGACTGTTTGCAGTACAAAGACGGTGGATGGATCGACGAACCTCTGACGACTCAGATGACAGGGAGCTAAAACAATGGCAACGTCATATCACGGCCGCCGAGGTTTGACCTTAGCGGCATTATTGGGTGCTTTCATGTTGGGTGACATGCAAACGGCGCGGGCGGAGCTAGAAATCGACGCCCAGTATCCCGGCGGCAACATCGTGGTCGAGCGAATCGAGGGCGATCAGGTGTACCTGCGTCCCGATCTGCGCGATACAAACGGCTGGTGGTTCTATTGGAATTTCCGCGTACGCGGCGCCGCCGGCCAAACGTTGACCTTTCAATTCACAGGCAACAATCCGATGGGGGTGCGCGGTCCGGCGGTCAGCACCGATGGCGGACGCTCGTGGTCTTGGCTGGGTGCCGAACGGGTGAAGGGGGCGTCGTTTGCCTATGAGTTTTCCGCCGACCAGGCCGAAGTCCGGTTCAGCTTTGCCATACCTTATCAAGAAGAGAACCTACGTCAGTTCCTGGCGTCTTATCGAGACAATCCGCATCTTTCCGTCCAGGAGCTGTGCAAGAGCCGAAAAGGCCGCGGCGTGGAACGCATTCACGTCGGGCAACTCGCCGGAGAGCCCGATCACCGAATCGTTTTGACAGCTCGCCATCACGCCTGCGAGTCCATGGCCAACTACGTGATCGAGGGTTTTCTTGACGCTGCATTGGATGATACGGACGAGGGTAAGTGGTTTCGTGAGAAGGTCGAAGTGCTCGTCGTTCCGTTTGTGGACAAGGATGGTGTCGAGGACGGCGATCAAGGCAAGAACCGCAAACCACACGACCACAATCGCGATTACAGGGGCGACAGTATCTATCCGTCGGTGGACGCGATCCGTTCGTTCGTGCCGACCTGGTCAAAGGGCCGGCTGAGCATGGCCATGGATATGCACTGCCCGTGGATTCGGGGATCGCATAACGAAGTGATCTACATGGTGGGCAACGCCGACCCGGCCATGTGGCAGCAGCAAGTCGCATTGGGGAAAATCCTGGAAGAGGTCCAGCAAGGCCCGCTCGTCTACCGGACCACCGACAATCTCCCGTTCGGCACGGCCTGGAATACTACGGGGAATTACGGCGATCTAATGAGTTGCACGATGTGGGCTACGCAGATCGAAGGCATTCGCTTGGCCACCAGCTTCGAGATCCCTTACGCCAACGCCGCCGATCGCCCTGTGACTGCCGACAGTGCGAGAGCTTTCGGCCGCGATCTGGCTCGCGCCGTGCGGCAGTATCTGACAGATTAAGGTTCGCTGTTGCTCCACACGCTAAGGCGTGAACTCCAACGGCTGCCGTGTGCGCGTCTTCGTAGGGTGGGCCAAGTCTTCGCGGGCCCACCGAACTGGGCTCTCCATTCTGGCAGGCTCCGTCGTGGGACCGATGCGCGTCCGATCGTGTGGTGAGCGGTTTCCGGTGGGCCCGCGAAGACTTGGCCCACCCTACCTGGATGCGGCTCGCGCCGCGTTGTACGTCATTCGGTGAACTGAAGCGAGTAAAGGTCGGCATCGCGTAGGACGAATCGCAGACGGACCGGTTGGCTGACTAGTTCAGCGAGATCGCTGCCGCTCTTCCACGTGACGGTGCGTTCCAATTCGTCGCCAAACACTTCTTGGCAGTCGGCAAGCGAGAAGCCGGGGATCGGCTGGCCGTCGGGTTTCTGAAGCTCGACACGGATGCTGCCGGCTGCGCTGGTGGAAAAATTCAGCGTCAGTTTCTTGCCGGTGAACGTGAGCGGTTTGGTGACCAAGTGGCCACCGGCAAACGGTGCCGAGACCGAGACGAAGCCATCCAGCCGCAGCGTGTAACGACGCACGGCGCTGCTGTTGCCGGTCCAGTAGCTTTCGCAGGCATACAGCGACAATTCGTTCGGCGCGCCGTCAATTGCCGAATGGGTTTCGACCACGTGCCACGCGATGTATTGGTGGCCGTAGTGCCACGTGCCTTCGCGTTCGATGCCCGGGCGCAAGAACGCTTCGTTCCAGCGCTGGAAGTGCACGCCATCGCGGCTACTCATCAGCAGGCCTTCGGTCAACGCCGTGCCGTAGCGTAGCCCAGCCTTGGCACGCAGCTCGCGGTGCTCCAGTTCCGGCAACGCGCGCATCGAATCGGACCAGCCGCGTTCGATGTACCGCGTCGGAAAGCCGATAAAGATGTGCGGAGCGCGGTAATACGCCTTGGTCTGGTTCGTATACAGATGTTCGGACGGAGAGTCTTCGTACGTCAAGTCGGCATGCGGTCCCCAGTTGAGGAAATCCTTCGAGGTCGCTGTGCGAATCGCTCGGTGGCCGGTCGGCCGCCAGACTTTCTCGGTCGTCACACCCGCAGTGAAGATCCGCCAGTACGCACGATACTCGCGCCGCACCGGGTCCCAGAAGGCAAGGTTCTGGGAATCAAATGCACCGTCGGTGATCACCGGCGCGTCGCTCATCGGGGACCAGTGAATCCCGTCGGGCGACTTGAACGCCAGCAGCCCGCGCGGGCCGCGCGAACGGATAATCGCCTTGTATTGTGCGTCGGCCGGGCAATCCGGATTGTCGTCTTTGAAGACGGCCGGATGGCCCGGGTCCGCGTTCACTCCGCCGATCTTGCCCGAGGCCATAGCGATGTTGTTTGCCTTCGAGCCGCGGAACTCGTGCAGCCCCAGTTCCGGCTTGCGCCAGTGGATGCCGTCGTCGCTTTCGGCGTAGCAGCAATACAACGGGTGCGCCCCCGAATTCAGCTTGCCGCCCGATACGTCCAGATGCCACGCCTTGTAGTACATTCGATACAAGTCGCCGTCGCGAAACACCGAGTGATACCCGCTGCCGCTGCCTTCCCACGGGGCATCGTGCGTCAGCACGATTTCCTGAGGCGTCGGATGGTGCAGCACGCGTTTCGCGCCATCCAGACTTCCGACCAGATAGTCGTCTACGAATAGCTCGCGCCGCGAGCCAATTTCAATGGGATCGTCCGCACGGATGGCGGTGGTGATGGCGAGGACGAAAACTGCGAAAACTGTGGTGAAACGAGTTGTCATTATGTTTGGCTCCTTTACAGTCTCCGTCGTGAAGACTAGTCCGTTCGAAACTGGAATGCGAATAGGTCGGCGTCCTTCAGTTGAAACCGCAGTCGCACGGGGCGACCAGCCAGTGCGCCCACGTCCGCTCCGTCTTTCCAGGTCACGACTCGCTCGACCGAATCGCCAAAATGATCCGAACAATCGGCCAAAGCAAAACCCTCGACCGGTTCGCCGTCAGTGGTCTGGACTTCGACGCGCAGGCTGCCGGCGGCCGACGTGGCGAAGTTCAGCACGAGCTTCGCGCCGTCGAACTTCACCGGCTTTGTGATCAGTTCGCCGCCCTTCATCGGTGCATTTGCCGAAATGAATCCGTCCAGCCGCAATGTGTAACGCCGCAAAGTGCCGCCCTTTCCGTGCCAATAATCCTCGGTGGCGTAGAAGGACAGTTCGTTCGGAGCGCCCGGGATCGACGACTTGGTTTCAACGACGTGACATGCAATGTACTGCTGGCCGTATTGCCATGTGCCCGGCCGCTGGATACCGGGTCTCAGAAAGGCTTCGTTCCATCGCTTGAACTTCACGCCGTCTCGGCTGGCCATGAGTAACCCCTCGGTGAGTGCCGTGCCGTATCGCCGACTGGCCGACGCTCGCAACTCGCGATTCTCCAGATCGGGCAGCGCCCGCATCGAGTCGGACCATCCGCGATCGAGATAGCGTGTGGGAATGCCGATCAAGATATGCGGCGCGCGATAGTAGGGCCCTATCTGGTTCGTGTACAGATGCTCGTCCGGCGAATCGACGTACGTCAGGTCCGCATCCTCGCCCCAGTCGAGGAAGTCGCTCGACGTCCCCGTACGAATGGCACGATAGCCGGACGGCGCCCATTTCTTGGCCTCGGTCACGCCTGCGGTGAAGGTGCGCCAATACGCTCGATACTTGCCCAGGGTCGGGTCCCAAAAGGCCAGATTCTGCGAGTCGAACGCACCGTTTGTGATCACGGGCTTGTCTGTCATCAGCGACCAGCGAATCCCATCCGGCGACTTGAACGCGAACAACCCGCCTTCGCTCTTGATTCCGGCCAGAGCCTTGTAGCGGGCCTCTGGGGCACAGTCCGGATTGGCGTCTTTGAACGGAGCGAAATTGTGCGTTCCCAGTCCGTCCAGAATGATATTGTTCTTCTTCGAGCCGTCGAATTCCACGATACCCAGTTCGGGCTTCCGCCAGTGAATGCCGTCGTCGCTCTCGGCATAGCAGTAGAACGGCTTGTGCCTACCGGAATTGAGTTTTCCCGGTGTCACGTCCAGATGCGACCCGCGGTGGTACATCCGGTAAAGATCGCCGTCCTGGAAAACCGTGTGGTAGCCGGACCCGCTCCCTTCCCACGGCGCGTCATGCACAATCGCGATTTCACGCGGTCTGGGGTGATGCATCCGCAACTCGACTTCGCCTGTCAGCTTGTCGATCACGAAGTCGTCGACAAACAACTCTCGCCGCGAGCCAATGTCGATCACGTTCGGATCACTGCCCTCCGCGGCTTTGGTCGGGGATGGCAACGCGATCGTTCCCGCCGCAAGAGTCAGCAGAACGGCAGTCTTCAGCCAATCAACTCGTGAACCGTCGGATTCATTCATCGTACTCTCCTTTTCTTTTCTCCGTTCGATGACGCATGCATCATACCACGTTTTGGAACGTGTTTGTCTACTCCCCCGTAGCTGCAAAGAATGCGGGACGGATTATTGCAGGGCTTGGGGGGTACTCTCGTTTCTATGGCCGTTTACGGCCATTCTCGCGCAGCGATCCTAGGCCCGGCGTTGACGCCGGGTTAAACCGATCCACCGCCTCGCTCTAGATGAGGCCCGTTCACGGGCCTTCTCGCTGTTCGGCTTGAGCCCCTGAGCCATCACCCATCATCATCAAACTGTGTGATACGCTCCAAACGCTCGTGAACTGCGCCACGTGCGTGATGATCGCGCTGATTGCGAATGTACGCTTTCACCCACTCGAGATCGCCGGTGCCGAAACTGACCACGCCGTAGCCGACTTGCCATTGCAGGACCTTCTGACGCTTGCCGACTTGTTGGTTCACGTCATGGGAAGTGCCCCCTTTGAGCCTGCCTATCCATTCGCTGATTGTCAGAGTCGGCGGCATCGTCACCGCCAGATGGACATGGGTTTCCGTTCCACCGATCTCGTGCACGAACACTTCGGGCGTGTCAATGATGCGTTTCTTCAGTAGGCGGTGATTCACCGGTTCTACTGTTGGTGTCAGCAGCGGCGAACTATTTTTCGTGTGCCAGACGATGTGGAGGTTGATTTCGGAGTAGTAGTTCTTCGACATGGTTTGGGGCTCCGGGGCGGTTGGAGATGGCTCAAGCCGTAGCCACGGGAAGGCCCGTGAACGGGCCTAGCGATGTCAAGGTTGGTACGTAACGCCACCCCGGCGTTAACGCCGGGGCTAGTACCGCTGCGCGGGGGAAGGGCCGTGAACGGCCCTCTTCGGGTGCCGGTGCGATCGGAACTTACTCGCCAGACGATTCGGAAAGGGCGATGCTTTGACACACAGACCACTCACTCCACCGTAATCTCCAATTCCTCCATGTACGGTACCTGCTTTCGCTCGGCCGCCGTCTTCAGCGTCAGGCCGAGTTGATTGTCGCCGGCAAACGGGGGACAGTCGGCGAGGTCGACCTCGAAACGCATTCCGGGCAAGCCGCCTCGGAATTCGCCCGCCGGGAACTTCTTGGTCTTTTCTGGATTGATCGGCCTGCCGTTGATGTCGACCTGTAGGGCGTCGTCTGCGCTGAGGTAGTAAATCCAGAACCGCAAACGACCGGCAAGCCGCTCTCCGTCGCGGCCGTCGGCCATGCGGAATGGGAACACAAGCCGCTTGCCGATCGCGTCCGTGGCGAATTCCAGGACCGGACTGTTCGGTTGGCCGAGCGGGCTGCGGCCTTCGTCGTACCACGGGTAGTTTCGGGTTGGAGGCTTGCGGCTACTGAGCCCTTTTCCCATGGGCAAGTAGCGGTAGGTGCGCGGACCCGCGCATACGTCTTTGGGATCTTGCACCGCTTGTGTCCAACGGGCGATCCGTTCACGTTGTTCCGGCGCTGCAGTTTTCGCGCGGCCGAAGTGGATGCCCACGTTCCAGAATGAAATGCTGTCGGCTCCCCACGCGTAGTAGTTCGCCGCCGCTCCGCGCGCTTCGGCCTCGGTGAGCAGCATTCCGACATAGCCGTCCGCGTGTTTGGCAGACATGGCGACCGGGCGGTCAAGGATCTTCGGCGGACCGGACCAGATGGCTCCGATCATGTTGCCCATCACGACGATCGTGTCCACGCCGGCCGGTTTCGTGAACTGAGCGAAATCTTCGACTGGAAGCTGCGGGTCGGTGTTATTCCATGTCGAAATCACGACGTAGTCGATCCAACCGTTCTTCACCCACGTCTCGATGTCCACACCGGCCAGCCAGCAGGCATGCAGCGATTCCGGCACACGCACGCCGAGCGTCAGTCGTTTCGGTTGGGATCGAGCGTCAGAAAACCCCCGGTTCTTCGCGGCCGCGTCGAGCAAGCGTCGCACCTCGCCCACGTAGTCCGTCATGATTGGGGCTTTCTCACGTCCTTTGTCGCGCGGGAAGTGTTTGGCCCAACGCACAAAGTTCAACTCCAATCCGTCCACGTCGTATCGTTCGGCGATATCGCGCATGATCGCCATGCGGTGCTGCCGGACTTCCGGGTAGGAATAATCAAGTGCCGTTTCGTTCGTGCGGCCATCCGGCTGTTTGATAACGTATTCGGGATGGTCTACGGCGAACTGGGGGCAAAGCGGATTGGAGCGATCGAGCGACCGGTGATGCGTGTCGCTCATCCGAATCGCGGCGAGCACCTTCTTTCCCTTTTTGTGCATATGCTCGGTGACGAGATGTAACGCATCGGTTCCTTCGGCCCGCAATCCGCGCATCGCCGGAGTCCAATTCTTGTTGTACGCCGGCCCGAAACGGGCTCCGTACACCTCGCCGACCTTCGAGTCGAACGTACAGACGTCCGGCGTCGCGGCAAGAAAGACGAGCGTCGTGAACGGCACAGCCTCGGACTCGCGGTCGAGCCAATCTCGCACAAACGCTGATGTGCCCTCCTCGGGCGCTTCGCTGAGAACCTGTGCGTCGTCATTGAACACAACCAGCCGCTGGGGCTCCGCGGCGCGGGCCAGCGACGCAAACAACAGAACCGACACGGCAAGATACGTCAGTGGTTTCGTCATAGCCATGGATGTGCTCCCAATCCACTTGAGCTACCTTCTCGTTCGCAAATCACATTATCGTTGTTACGGATCCCATAACAATTCACCATCGTGGTATAAATGTCTTTGGGCACGACTTCCCAAATGAAGTTCTAGATGTAGACAACAAGCTGTCGAGGTGACGACCATGTGTTTTCGTACTCTCTCGAACGTCTGCTTGACGATTCTGCTGTTCTCCCGTGTGGCATCCGCCGCGACATATTTCTTGTCCCCTGGCGGAGACGACGGCAATCCGGGCACGGCCGAACGGCCGTGGCGCACTCTGGCTAAAGCCAACGCGATGCTGCAGCCGGGTGACACGGTTGTCTTGGCCGACGGGAAGTACGAGGGCGTCGTCGAGCCGGGTCGCTCGGGGCGCGACGGAGCGACGATTGCGTACCAGGCTCAGTCCACGCACGGGGTCGTTGTCACCGGTGGGCGGTCTACCGATGGCAGCACGACATGCATCCGGCTGAAGAATCACGAACACATCGCGGTGGACGGGCTCAAGCTGTTGCCAAAGCGCGGCGGATGGATGCAGCTTGATTCGGCCAATCATTGCGTGATCCGCAATTGCCACATGGAACGTGCCACGGAGGTCTATACGCCCATCCACTGCCGTGATTGCCACTACAACCGCTACGAGAATCTCGTTTGTTGGCGTTCCATCTACTCTCGTGGAGACGGCCACATATGCGGCGATCTGTGGATGAACTCCGACTGCAGCCACAACGTGTTCGAGCGAATCCACATCAGCCGCGCCGGCCACCGACCTTTCGGCCTGTGGTTCGACTGCGATCATAACGTGGTTCGGCGATGCATCTTCGATTGTCGCTGGGGGCGCAATTTCGAGTGTTTTTCCACGCCGCGGCTTCTAATGGAGGCCTGCGTTATCACCAACGGCTTTGAAGGTTCCGGGTCGGCAGACGGGCGTGCAAAGCTGTTTGTGATCGACTCGATCTTCCGGCGCAACGTCATCTACCGCAACTACTACGGACCGCTGGTGATCAACTCCTACAAGTGGGAAACGAATAAGCCTTGGGGCATGATGCGCTCACGACTGTATCACAACACGTGGTACCGGAATCACGAATACGGCTTCGAGATGGTCGATTATGGCGAGAAACCCCAGGAGCACATGGTCGCGGGTAACGTCTTCCAGAACAACATCTTTGCGGGAAACGATCCGGGAGGCGACGGACTCGCCTTGCTTCTGTATTCGAACATCGCCGACGACAACTCTTTCCGGCACAACCTACTGTTCGGTTCGAAACCGGGCGACAAGACGGTGCGGTATGACTGGGCTTTTCCGAACGCGACGGCTTGGCCGGGATTGATAATGACGGCTGAGGAGGCGAACCGGCAGAAACCGGCCCAGTTTGCCGGCAACATCGACGCGGACCCGCTGTTCGTCGATCCTGACGACGATGACTACCACCTGCAGGCCGACAGCGTCGGCATCGACGCCGGAAAGCCATTGGCGAACGTCCGAGAATCCGGCTCGGGGCGAGTGATGCCCGTGGACGACGCACGACCGTTTTATGATGGATTCGGAATCCCGGGCGAGCGTGGCGATCTGGTCTATATTGGCCCGGCGAAGAAGCAGGCGATCATTGCGAAAGCAGACATTACGGCGAATGTGCTGACGCTGGACCGAGAGCTTTCGTGGAACGCGGGCGATGGAGTATCGCCGCCCTACACGGGCAAAGCCCCGGACCTGGGAGCCTATGAGCACGGCGCGGAAGATGCCTTGTGGTACGTCACACCATCGATTCCCGATGGCCTGCGCGTTGAAACCATGGAGACGGCAACTGAGCCCGTTGTCGTTACCGACTTCGAGCCGGAGAATCGAGAGCAATGGTTCTACTATTGGAGCTTTACGAGACAGCGAAACACGGCCGCGCGGCTGGAAGCTTCAACCGCCGCCTCGGGCAAGCACTCGATCCGCGTGTATGCCGAGAAGGACGGAGCGACCATGTCGTGCCACATGCGCCCACGCTGGTGGGACATCGACCGATTTCCGATCGTCAAATTCGCCTACCGTATCCCGCCGGGCGTCCCGGTCGGCGTGTGCGTCAACGCCTTCCGCAGTACCAAGGTCGGCCGAGGCTCTGTGTGCATCGGCGGTAGTCCGGCTTGCGAAGCAGGCGGGACTCCAGACCTCAAACAGCTCTCGCTCGAAGACGACGGTCAGTGGCACGAGGCCGAATTCGACGCCCGGCTCATCCGCAGAGTTTTCCCAGACGTGAAGCTATTGCAGACGTTCCGCTTCTGTACGAACGCAAACGGCAAGAAGGGCGACGAGTTCTGGTTCGACAACGTCCGTATCATGCCAAAGGACTGAGGGCGAGTCTTGCCTAGATTGCCAGCGACAGCATCTCTTACCACCCAGGGGTAATTGTCGGTATAATCATGGGGCAAATACACGCGAATTCTGCTAACGTGTGACCAAACGTGTCCGCATGACAACGATAGTCACGTTAGTTCTTGGCAACTTTGGACACCACAATAGATACTAGACGGGAGAGTTGTCATCCCTTCCAGCCACCCCATCAGCGCCGGTACGCTTCGCCCACATCTTGAGCAATGTGGGTACAGGCGATCAATGCTGCGCGCTGATTTCGAATTCGGGGAAGGTCAACGGGTAGGTTTGGCTGCGTTCGCGCACCCGCCCACCGATGCACGTTCTTCGTGCATCGTTGTCGTCGATGCCAGTGACGATATACCAGGACTGGTGCGATCGTGTCGACCGATTGGCGCTCCACTGGTTCTTGTCTGTCGTTCCGATGGCCTTGAGTGCTGGAAGCAAGGCAGTGATGCGGCTCAACGACAAGGCGCACCAATTCCGGAAGCCCAGATCCCGACGTTCTTCAAACGGCACTCTGACGAGCTTGCTCCGGGCGCAGTCTATCGCGCCAAGACGTGGGGACGGTTCGATTCCCAATTCCAGTTGCGTTTTGTCGATGTTGGATTGATGCCGTTGGTCGAGAGCGAAATTGGGCACCGGCTCGAAGATTTGATTGTACGAAACATCTCATTGCTCAAATCACAACTTGGCTGGGAGGCGGTTTCCGAGAAACAAGGTGGTTGGCTTCTGAAAGCGGTCTTTTGGCTCGTGTCCGCCAAGATTCTGCGCGACAAAGAAGTTCCGAACTTCGAGTCTATTGAAATTAAAGACGTGGAATCGGTTTTCACCGCCGTGGCGGAGCATTATGCCGCGCCACCGATTCCTGTTGCGACAAGGAAGCAACTCCGGGCCCTTGAACAAGTGGCCGACGACATTGACAGATTCAGCAATCTCAGATTGGCCACGACGGAATCACTGGCACACGTCTACGAGAACACGTTGATTTCCAAAGCAACGCGTCGAGCCCTCGGCACGCATAGCACTCCACCGTATCTGGTCGATTATATCGTGGGCAGGTTGCGACCTTGGATTGAAGAGTTGCCGAGAAACGAACGAAACGTGTTCGAGCCGGCCTGTGGACACGCGGCGTTCCTGGTATCGGCCATGCGTTTGCTCACCGAATTGTTGCCACCAGAAAAAGCCACGCCTTCACTGCGACGACAGTACCTCCGTCGTCGTATTCACGGCTGTGACGTCGATGCGTTTGCCCTGGAAATCGCGCGGCTTTCGCTGACGCTCACAGACATTCCCAACCCCGACGGTTGGGATTTGGGCACGTGCGACATGTTCGAAGGAGACGTGCTGCGACAGCAAGCTGAGACCGCAACGATTCTG
Source organism: Pirellulaceae bacterium (assembly GCA_016784735.1). Taxonomy (GTDB): domain Bacteria; phylum Planctomycetota; class Planctomycetia; order Pirellulales; family Pirellulaceae; genus JADHUC01. Next base: position 26,034 of record JADHUC010000019.1, read on the forward strand.
CTGGCCAATCCACCTTTCGAGAACTTTCGCACCCAAGAGAAGAACTGGTACAATAAGAAATTGGTCGAACTGCGCTACATCAATAAGACGGCGGAAATGCTGGGACGCACCCTGCCTCATCTGAGCTCTGACGCAGTGTTTGGGATCGTCGTGCCGCAAGGACTGCTCCACCACAAGAACTCGACCCCCCTTCGAGAACTCCTCGTCAATCAGTACGAGTTGGAGGAAATCTGCCTATTTCCCGACAAGGTCTTTCGGTTCTCCGACATGGAATCCGCAATCCTTATCGGTCGCAGGGTAGCACGGCCATCCGCGAAGAATCTGCCTTACCGACGGGTTCGTGAGCACGACGTGGAGTTGTTCTGCACGCGATACGGCGCATCCTCAGATCGAATAATCGGGCAATCGCGTTTCGTTGCTCCCGCGTGGGACATGCGGATTCCTGATCTTGAAGAAGTGTGGCTCCACTGTTCGAAGAACAAGATACTCGGCGATATTGCAGAGGTCGGTCAGGGTCTGGCCTACAAGGGTGAATCGCTTCCCGAAGATGCTCAAACATATTCCGAGCGTCGTTTCGCAGGTTCGGTGAGAGGCTTTGTCCGATTCGATCGGCAAATTCAGATTCATGAGCTGCCTCGCGAAATGTGGATGAACCTTGATCCTAGAGTCATCCGTCGTCCGCTTCATGGCACCGCGAGACATATTGCGCAGGTATTGCTCAACGAGGCTCGGGTGAGTCGTGGTCCGTGGCGTCTAAAAGCTCTAATCGACCGAGATGGTCACGCCGTCACAGGTCGGTTTAACGTCGTTCGCCCTAGACGAGAGAACCTGCCGTTGGAGTTTTTGTGGGCTCTGTGTAACTCGCCATTTACCAATGCATTTGCGTTCACCCACTCCGGTAACCGCGACAACGATGCAGGGATGATGCGGGGCATGCCGATTCCAGTTATTTCACCGGACGGTGTGAGGCTCGTGGTTAGTGCGGCGGAAAGATATCTTGATTACGTCGCATCAGAGCACGAAACTCTTGTTTCCCAAATCGAACCGAACAGAGCCAAGGAATTGATGCTCCGCGTTGACAACGCTGTGTTGCGCCTTTACAGCCTCCCAGACGAACTTGAATGGCAGTTGCTTGATTTCTTTGCGAATTGGCCACGCAAAGGAGTTCCGTTTTCCTTCCATGGATATTTTCCGGACGGATTCGAAGGCCCTCTTTCGCTCCAAGCGTACCTGGAGATCACTGACGATTGGCCCCAGACGAACAAACGGCGCGGCAGGTTGATTCGGAAGAAACACGAATCGGGAATCACGACGACAGAAGAGGCTGAACTGGATAGGCTACAGACTCTTGCGACGTATCGTCGTAGACTCGTCGCGCCTTTGCCGTTGGCGGAAGTTGAAGAGGTGCGGAACGCGATGGTTGGAGAATGAGGCTGAATGGGACGCATCACAGCATTCGACTACCCGCCAGGACCTCATGTTCGACGGCATGGACCGTTCGGATACACGGATTACAAGTCCTACCGAGATTGGTTGCGTGATGATTTCTGCTTTCGCTGCGTTTTTTGTCTTCGCCGCGAACGATGGGTGAGGCGGCGGGCCACGTTCCACATCGACCATCTGGTCCCTCGATCGGAGGCACCGGAGAGGGCATGTGACTACACCAACTTGGTCTACGTCTGCGCAAGCTGTAATTCCGTGAAAAGCGACCTTGCCGTCCCCGATCCTTGCCAAGTTGGCTTTGGCCAGTGCGTCCGCGTGCACGATGATGGTCGAATTGAACCGCTAAGTGAAACTGGTGAGTTGTTGGTCGATCTGCTCCGTCTCGATGATAAAGACTGCACACGTTATCGAAAAATGATTCTCGACACGCTCCGGTTGATCGTCCGTAACAAGGAACGGGATGCGCATCTTCAGTGGATGGGATACCCAGAGGAACTCCCGGACCTGAGTCGAAAAACGCCCCCCGGCAATTCACGTCCAGACGGCATCAAACGGAGCTGCTTCGCGAGGAAACTGCAAGGCAAGTTGCCGGAATCCTACTGAAGAACGCGCAGAGCCTCATTCTCGCAGGAGCTTCACCAGCTTCAACGCGCTGGCGGGCGGCAATGGCGGTTTTCTCGGCCGGTCGTGATGGGCTCCTAGCGTCTCCCAACGCAACAGGTACCGCGTGTCCGAATCGTCCTGGCTTCCCACATCATGTGCAAGCCTGACGCTGATGCCGTCGAACGCGATCGTTGGCTTGGTGAGTTCATTCGGGTGTTCGGACGGAATTGCCAAGTCTCGTTCGACCGGTCTGAGCGTTTCCTCATCCAAGACGAACCGGCCCGATCCGTAGTCGCGGTGCCGGTACGTGATAGTGAACGCGCCCGGTTCCACCTGCACGAGCCCGGAGATGCGAATTCCGATGAACGGCATGGCACCTCCTCCGCCAAACGTGATGTTCTTGTTCCACGCGGTAATCGGATGGCGGCGCCACTGTCCGTCCTCGAATCGTGTGACATAAATCTGCATGTGGCCGTCTTCGTCCGATTTGTGATAGGAAATGATCGGGCGGCAGGACGAGTCGAAAGCAAGGTGCTCGCAACCGTTAATGATGCCACCTCCGGACGGCACCGGATCGACACACAGCTTGGCCTGTTCAAGCGTCAATGGGAGATCGACCGCGTCGCCCGCGGCGGTCTCCCAGTGCTTCAAGTCACGGCTTCGAGCGTACGACAGGTGATGATTCGTCGCGCAATCGGGCGTATCCCGCCAGACCCAAACAACGTGAAACAGGCCATCGGGACCCTTGACGGGCCCATGAGGATAGGCATTGCGTTTGCCTTCGCCTTCGAACAGTGGCGAGTTCAGAAAACGACTCCAGCTTTGCGTGTTGCCATCATACGCGTTGTAGAACCGTCTGCCGTTTCCGCTGCCGCCGGAGCGGTAGGTGAACAGCAGGTTGCCGTCCGCATCGTTCAGGAAGCGCGGATAGGTGCATCGCTGTTCCTCTTGTCCGGTCATCGCGTGACGCTCGAACGTTGTGATGTCTCCGGGCTTTGTGGTGCGAAAGTAGATCAGCGGAACACAGTGCATGTTGCCCGACAGGTGAATATGTCCTGTTGAATCGACGGCCATCGTAATGTAATTGTGGCTGTCCCAGCCGACTTTGCTCGGCAGGGCCGCTCTCCGCCACTCTCGGTCGTCGAGTCCGCGCTGGGCCACCATCATCTGATGCTGGTCGTTGTAGTAGGCCACGTACTGTTGCCCGTCGTGTGTCAGCAGGCAGAACCCAACCGGAAACCACGACGGCACCGTATCGACGTCCAGCGTTTCGACAATACGATAGGTGGCCGCCATAGCCGAATCGGCGTGGCTGACAACCGGCGGCAGGCACACCAGAACAAATGCGATCGTTCGTAGCAGACTTCTCATGGCAGGATCCTAAGGGATGTGGCTCGACGCGTCCGGGAAAAATTGACGGCGCGCATTGTACCAGCGCGACCGGCTGATAAAGTAGATGGCGCACCGAATGGGGCAGGTCAGTTTCCAACGCACTCGGGAGGTAGACCACCATGTCGCGGTTGACATCTATTCTCTTGCTGAGTGGACTGCTGTGGACAGCACCGAGCGTTCTTGCCGTCGTGTCGGAGGACGAAGTGCAACAGGTTCGCCCATCGCACGATCGTCCCTACTTCATGCCGGCCGAAGAGCGGCAACGGATCCAGGGGCTGGTGCGCAAGGAGCCGTGGGCAAAGACGGAATACGCCCGAGTCCGCGCGGAAGCTGAGAAAGGGAACGGTTTCTGGGCCGGGTTTTTGTATGCTCTCGACGGGGATGAGGGGCAGCTCGATACTGCTCGGGAGTATCTCATGGGGGCCATCGGCCCAGAGTCCTGGAACGTGCGCCATTACTCCAAGCTGATGGCCGATCCCAACCACTTCAAGGCCGGAGCACCCCATCTGGGCCCGGTCTACTACCATCTCGACTTCCGGCCGTTTGTGGTTTTCGACTGGGTGTATCGCGGACTTAGTGACGACGATCGCAAGATGTTCACGCGCGGTATCGAGGTCTATGCGGAGTACCGTATGCGGGCCATGGATCGTTGGTACCAGACGCCCAACCTGGTATTCAAGCCCACGTTCATGGTCGCCATGGCCGGACTTAGCGCGCAAGACGATGAGATGCTCCAGTGGGGCCTGTTCCGCACAAAGCCCCACGGCAAACGCCTGGGCGGGTATTTTCCCGTACTCGACTACATGCTCCGCGACGGCGGTCCGTGGCATGAGGCGACCATCTATCCGATCGCCCACGAAGACCTCTGGTGCATGTCGATTTTGTCGCGCTATGGCAAACTCTATGACGGTCGCGACTGGTTCGCCATGACAGCGCCCGGCGGCGGCAGTCCTAAGGGACTGATGGACTATTACATCGAAACGGCCTATCCGATCGAGAGAACCGGTCACGGCGCCGGACAGATCCGCGTGGCCACATACGGAGACGGCGCGACCAGTCCCGGCGGCGATCTGTTCCTGGTCAACCCGGCAGGCGATGGCCTGAACGCCGAAAAGGCATTCATCGCGGCATACAATGCGTCCGGCGACGCCCGTTACGCCGGCTTCATGCGAATGATCAAAGACTACCAGCCCAACCTGTGGGACCAGCGTCCCGTGCCGGAAAAGGCCGAATTGCCCGCGGCTCCGTCGAAGATTTGGCCTACGTACGGTCTGGCCATACTGCGCTCCGACGAATCGCCCGCCTACTGGACCAGCGGTCGGGCGATCGCCGTGTTTCAGTTGATGTCGCAGGGATACGGGCACGATCACCGCGACAAGTTCGCCATCATGTTGCACGGGGCAGGACGCTTGCTCTACCCAGACTACAATGCGATCCAGTACGAAAGTTCGGCGATCGGCTGGACTCGTCATACCTGCTCGCACAACACGCTGATCGTCGACGAGCAAGACACGGCCAACGCCCAGCCCACGGCCATCCGCCACGAGTTTTCACCTGAGGTAAAATACCTGGCCACTTCGGCGGAGGAGGTGTTCGAAGGCGTCGAGCAGACCCGGGTGCTGCTATTGACCGGTGAATACTTGCTCGACGTATTCCACGCTCGAAGCGAACTGCCGCACACGTACGATTACATGTTGCATTGTCTCGGCCAAGCACGGTCCGCGGGCGGAAGCTTCCGCCCGGCAGCCAACCTGATGTCGCGTTACTGGGTGATCGAAAACAAGCAAGCGATGACCACCGACCAACCGTGGTCCTTCGACTTCGTGTACAAAGAAACGCCCGATAGCCCAGGCAACTACGGCCCGCAATGGTACGACCACACGGCAAACGTTCGTGTTTCCATGGCTGCCGAACCGGAGACCCAGGTGGTGCACGGTACCTGGGGTAAGCAGTACGAGAGACTCGTCGCCGAGCGGTACAAGGACAAGAAGAAGCTGGATCGTTTGTCGTCGCTGGTGGTCCGCCGTGACCAACGTCCGCAGACGGTGTTCATTGCCACCCACGAACCGTACGCCAATCAGCAGCGCCCCCAAATCAAACGCATCACCAAACTTGCACAGGCGGACGACGCCGTTCTTGTGCGAGTGGAGGCGGATCAGTTTACCGACTACGCAGCCGTATCGTTCGGCCCGCAGCCAGGACGGCGGGTTCATGTACTCAGTGACGGCAAAGCAACCGTTCAATTTCGCGACTATGCTCACGCACGAGTGGATCGCGCCGGTCGAGTGGCAGCTCGCGGCGATCTTCTAGGTTTGCGGATTCCTGGTGCCCGTGGGCCGTTCGTGTTGGCTGGCGAGCCGGTTCCCGCGGCGCAACTGGGCGGTGCACTGGTGTACCTGACCGCCGAGGCTACTGAAGAGCCGGAAACGGCGCCCCGATGCCCGCTAAACGTGATCCCCTCGCCAACGCAACTCCGCGTGTGGATGCGAGATCACAAACCGGTCAGTTTCTCCGTCAGCAATGTGCTGCGCAAGCCGGTGACTGGTCGGATCGAGTTCGATTTGCCGGAAGGCATCACCGCCCGTCCGGCGTCGCCGGAGTTCGGGCCCATCGGGGCAGGCAGGGCGGCGACGGCAGCGGCCGAGTTCCACGTATTCGATCCGCAGCCGGGGAAGCTGACGATTCCATATCGCGTGGTCTACCGCGAAGAGGACTCTGTGGAAGAGATCCGCACGCAGGCACAGCCACTGGTTGCCTACGCAGGCCCGACGTTGGAGCAGCGATTTCAGTTTCCCAAGCCACCCGTCTACCGAGCCGTGACTTCATGGTACACGGCCCAGATGCGCATGGCAGACGGCGCGTGCATCTACCTGGCCGACGATTCCGACCGAGTGCGACTCGACGGCGAACCCCTGTTCTTGCTGTCCGAAGGCGAGGGTGACGAACAAGTTGAGATGCTCGGCCGAGAGCCGCAGAAGCTTGGTGTATGGCCCGGACACCAGCCGCCAAACGTGGTGGCCGAGGCATATGGACGTACCGAAAACCGTTCCCAGCGATGCCGTTGGCAGGCGGTCTTCATGGTGAACAGTATCATGTTCCGAGTGGATCCCGACTGGTCCCGATTCGAGACGGCACGGTTCACCTTGCCGGGAAACTGGCGATACTCGGGCGGAAAACCACAATGGCGGCGGATCATCACAGTCGACGGCAGTGGAAGAGAACACGAGTCCCGCCCTGGCAGCGACATCACGGTCGCCGCTGCCCTTCTCGAATTCCCCGATGGCGACTATCACTTGGCATTTCAATTCTCGCCGCCACAGAAAGTGACGTTTCGGAATGCGGGTATGGAATTCACAGTCGGCGTGGTCAACCGCGACAGTTGGCGCATCGGCTTCTGTAAGGCAGACCAATTCGACCAGTGGCGGGGCAAGCCTTGACCCCGTTTTTGATCTCGACGGTCCGGCAGTATAATAGGGCGAGTGGGAAGGGGCCGCGTGGCACTGGCCGTGGCTACTCCATTACCCGTGGTTTCTTCGCGATTGGAGCCGTACGATGCCTTCGCCATTTCCGGGGATGGATCCCTATCTCGAAGCGCCGGACATCTGGCCGGATTTCCAGCATCGGATGGCCGAGCAGATGAGCAGCGATTTGAACCGCACGCTTTCCCAGCCATACTACGCTCGTTTGGGACCGCCGGGCAGTGGCTTGGCGCTGGCGGAGCGGCCCCGCACCGAAGTCTCGCCCTCGGCGAGGATGCGGATCCCGAACGAGCCGCTCCGGCATCATTTCGTGGAGATTCGAGATGGTTCCCGCGGTCACGCCTTGGTGACGCTGATCGAGATCGCCAGCCCGTCGAACAAGCAGGGCGGGCCCGACCGCCGTACCTACGAGGCGAAGCAGCAGGAGATCCTTGATAGCGACACTTCGCTTGTCGAACTCGACCTGCTGCGTGCGGAACGGCCGCTGATCGGAGGCCCTCTGATCATCGAATCCGCCGACTGCCTGGAGCCCCGGCCGGATTACCTGGTGGCCGTCAGTCGTGCCTGGGAGCGGGGGGCGAAACTGGACTATGAATTGTTTCCCATCCGGCTGGAGGATCCGTTGCCCTGTATCCCCGTGCCGTTGCGCGAGGGCGAGCCGGAGGTGCCGTTGGACTTGCAGTACGCCTTCAACCATGTCTACGATGGCGGCCCATACGCCCGTGGGGCTGTCGATTACAGCAGTCCCCCCGACCCGCCCGTTCGCCCTGAATTGGACAGTTGGCTGGCCGGCTGCCTGGATCGTTGGCGAAGCGGCGCGGGTGGATAGAGGACTTCGTCTGTTTTGCGGCCGCGCAGCCTGTGGGCCCGACAATGCAGCACGCCAGGAGCCAAGTCGCCATCCCAAGCAGGCACTGCAGTCGGTTCGACGGGAACCTGCATCTGTACTTGAGTCCCGCCTCGCAGCCGGTGTTGCGATTGACACTGGAGTCGACAGCGTTAGACTAGCCTCAAGAGGCATGGAGACTGCATCTGCTTCACAATCGGAGGTTGCGATGAGCCCGACAGAAGAAGCCGTGCTTGGCGAAGCATTGTCATTGCCCGTTCAGTCCCGTGCGTATCTGGCAGATATGCTTTGGGCGAGTCTGCCCGAGGACCAGCTTGATCTCCCTGTCGACGAGGGGCTTCGCCGGGCTTGGGCTGAAGACGCAAGGCGGCGCATGCAGGAGGTGGAGACCGGAAAGGTGCCCCTCTTGCCGGGCGATGAAGTCATGGACCGCTTTCGCCGCAGGATGCAGCAATGAATTACCGTTTTCATCCCGAGGCGGATGAAGAACTCCACAAGGTGTACGAGTACTACGAAGCGCGACGGCAAGGTCTGGGACGACGTTTTGGCGAAGCGTTCGACGAAGCATTGGCCCGCGTCCTCGAACGCCCGTTCGCCTGGGGTCTTCTGGAGCCGCCGTATCGCCTGCACCGCCTAAAGCGATTTCCGTACGGAATCCTCTACGAGCCGCGGGAAGAAGAAGTCGTCATTGTCGCTGTAATGCACCTTCACCGCCGTCCTGGCTATTGGAAGCACCGAGTCCCGTCCAACTGAAACGCGGCGCATTGTCTGGCGGTCGCGGATTTCCAGAAACGGCAGGCTACGGTGAAAAACAGGCCTTCGGCCAAGGAAATGCGACGGGCGGATGCCTAGCAAACCGAAACGGAGAAACAACCATCTCGGTCGTTTCTCCGTTCGTGTGTATTCATTTTGTCCCGTCTGCCGGGTCATCAGCAGTCTTCACCACCCATATCGCAATTTGCGTGAGCGGCGTTGACATACAGCCCGGGCACGGCGGCTCCGGCGGTGAGCAAGGCAACGACAACCAAGAGTGCGGCGAGCGTTTTTCGTAACATTTCGTTTCTCCTTGTGTGAGGTGTTCGTGTCTCTATTCCCCTTAGCGAGAGCCGAGGCAGGCAGGGGACACGGATTTCGGGAAAAAACCGAAATCGCCGGTGGATGAAGGAATTGGCGTCTGGCCGTTGGCCAACGAAATGCGGGAGACGCGAGGCACGCGCCCCCAGAAGATATGCGGATTGGCGCGAATCTAACCGGTCCCCGGCAAGCACTGTTGCTTGAAAGCGTCCCCCGCGACTGGCTATTGGGTATTTGATTGATTAGGCTGGTAGGTAACCCATGATGTCGAGGTGCCCATGCCCGAATCCACCACCGAGACCAGCCAGATCCAATATTGGATCGACCGGATGAAAGCGGGCGACGCGTCGGCTCGCGATCAATTGATTGCCGCCGCCTGCAACCGTCTGCTGGCGCTCACTCGCAAAATCAAGGGCGGTTTCGCGGACGTGGGGCGCTGGGAGCAGACCGAGGACGTGTTTCAGAACGCGGCCATGCGCTTGTGCCACGCTTTGGAGAAGGTCGAACTGAGCGACTCGCGTCATTTCTTTCGCCTGGCCGCGGTGCAGATTCGCCGCGAACTGATCGACATGTCGCGGCACTACCACGGCGCGCATGGCATGGGGGCACATCACATCTCCGAGGTGCCGGCCGGCGACCGCGACAGTCGCCCGACGCCTGCTTTCGAGCGGGCCGAGGTGACGCAGGACCCGCAACGGGTGGCCGAGTGGGCTGAGTTTCACCGGCTAATCGACGAGCTGCCCGACCAGCAGCGCGAGGTATTCGATTTGCTGTGGTACCACGGTTTGTCGCAGGACGATGCCGCGCATTTGATGAACGTCAGCACGCGCACCGTCAAGCGTCTGTGGCGTGCCGCTCGCCTGCGGCTGCACGAATCGCTTTCTGGGGAACTGCCGGGCGTCTAGGTAGCACGAAGGACCCGCCGATGACCGACGACCCGCGCCTGGCCGAACTGCTGGACCAGTGGGAAGAGGCCGAGGAGGAAGGCCGGGAGATCACCGCCGAGCAGCTTTGCGACGATTGCCCTGAACTGTTGGACGAAATGCGACGCCAGATTCAGGCACTGCGCGAAATCGACGGCCGACTGCTCGCTCACCAGGACGGCATATCGGCGGAAGCATCGGTCGATCGCTTCCGCACGGACGATACGGTCGTGATGCACGCCGAACTGACCGATCTGAAGTTCCACGCCAAAGGCGGACTGGGCCTGGTTTGCGTGGCAGGTGACCAAGGTTTGAACCGCGAACTGGCCGTCAAGTTCATCCGCCGCCGCCTTTCGCGCGACCACGAGTGCCGCGAACGTTTTCAGATGGAAGCGGAAATCACCAGCCGCCTGGAACATCCCGGCGTGGTGCCCGTGCACGGCATGGGCGAGACGGAAAACGGCCGTCTGTTCTACGCCATGCGGTTCATCCAAGGCCAGACGCTGGAAGCGGCGATCGAGCGGCATCACGATCGGGAGAATCCGTACCCCACCGCACACGAACGGCACCTGAAACTGCGAGAGTTGTTGGGGCATTTTGTGGCCGCCTGCAAGACGATCGCTTACGCCCACAACCGCGGCATTGTCCACCGGGACATCAAGCCGGCAAACATGATGCTGGGCCGCTACGGCGAGACGCTGGTGGTCGACTGGGGGCTGGCCATGGCGGTTGGCCGCGAAGGCGTGTTCAAGCAGAGCAGCGAGAAAACGCTGACACCCGTCTCGGGCAGCGGTTCGCCGGACAGCAGCGGAAGCGGCGCCGGCACACCCGCCTACATGAGCCCCGAACAGGCGTCTTTCAGCATGGACCTGGGCCCGCCCAGCGACATCTACAGCCTCGGTGCCACGCTGTACAAAGTACTGACCGGAAACGCGCCGTTCCAAGGCAACGCGCCGGACCTGCGTCCGCTGGTCATTCGCGGCCAATTCCCGCGTCCGTCCAAGGCGGCCAAAGACGTGCCCACGGCGCTGGAGCTGGCCAAAGATATCGAAAACTATCTCGCCGACTCGGCCGTCAGCGCTTATGACGAGCCGGCGATGCACCGTTTGGCCCGTTGGTCCCGCCGAAACTGGGGCGTGGTGCAAGGGCTGCTGGGCGGTCTGATCGTGGTCATGCTGGCCGTAGTGATGGCAGCCGTCCTGTTGGGCCGGCAGGCCCAGCGCGAGGGCAAGCTGAAAACGGCCGCCTTGGTTTCGCAGCGCAGCGAATACGAGTTGCGAAAACAGGGGTTGAGCGTATCGGCCCAGTTTGCCGCCCGCACGATCGCCAACCAAGTCGACATCCGCTGGCGAATTCTGGAAAAGGAAGCCGCCGATGCGGAACTGCAGGCGGCGCTGGCCGCGGTGAACCAGGACCCAAAGGCCGAAGCCAACTGGGAACCGCTGCAATCCTGGATCGACGCGGTCGGGGCCGGTTATGATAACGTGCAGATGCGATCGCTGTTCGTTAACGCTCGTGACGGTACGCAAGTGGCGCGTTATCCCAGCCGTACCGAAACCGGTGAACGCTATAGCAGCCTCGGTGCGAATTACAGCTATCGGGACTACTTTCACGGGCGCGGAAAGGATTTCTACGACGACCGCGAAGCGCAGCGGCCGCCGCTGGCCGGCGTGCACAATTCCACGGCGATCGAAAGCACGAACGACGGCGATTTGGCAGTCGCTTTTTCGGTCCCCATTCGCGCCCGGAACGAAGCCGAGCCCCTGGGCGTCTTGGCCATGTCGATCCATTTGGGCAGCTTCGCGGGGCTGGAAGTCAACCTGCCCGTGGGCCAGGAAGTGTTGCTGGTCGATACGCGCCGCTACTACATGCGCCGCCAGTATCCCGAGCCGCACGAGGAACGTGGCGAGGGCTTGGTGCTGCACCACGATGCCTTGAAGGATCTTCTGCAACGCAGTTCGCTGCCACACGTCGACGACGCGACCATCCAGCACATGCTCAGGGCCAAAGATCAGTGGACCGCCGACAACGAAACGATCGACAACCTGCTGCCCGAAGGCTTTGACGATCCTCTATCAGACGACAAGGACAGCCGCTCGCTGGCGGCGTTTGCGCCCGTGATCGTCCGCTCGCGCCCCGCCGACCAGCGCGATACCGGCTGGTTCGTGATCATCCAGCAGGCGGAGTAGCTAAGCCCAAAGGGCTGGCGCTATGATAGCCCAGGGTTGCGCGACGTGAGGGAAACGAACGTCGCGCAACCCTGGGGTTGGGTTCCTCGCCGCATCCAAAGCCCTTCGGGGTTCCGGTTGAAATCGGCTTCACATCCCAGGGTTGCGCGACGTTCACGGATTCACGTCGCTTCACCCTGGGCTGTCATAGGAACGTGCCTTTGGCACTGAAGAGACCGGAACATCCGCGGGGCGCTTTCTACCGGGCCGCGTCATACCGGCGCTCGGCCCGCTTCAAGGCCGCGCGCAGAGACGCCACCGTCTGTTCGCCCATCAGACGCTGGTCCTGGATCCAGATCACCGGCAGACCGTCGATGTGGGCCTGTTCGACCCAGCCGGTCAGTTGCCGGATCTGTGCGTCGGTCTTCGGGTCGGCCACGCACTGGCGATAGTCGTCCATGTCCAGGCCTTGCGATTCGGCCAGACGTTCGCAATCCTTCTCCGATAGATCGTCCGCCTCGAACAGAGCCGTGCCCATGGCTTCCGCCTGGTGCTGTCGTTCGACGCATAGATACGCTCGGGCCGCATGTAGGGCGTTGGCGTGTTTTTCCATCGGCTGCACCAGACGCACGAAGGCTAACCGATCGTCGTGTTGTTCCAGAAACTCGGCCAGCGCCGGGTGCGTCTTGCGACAGTAGGGGCACTCGAAATCCGTCACCTCGACCACGGTGATTTTGCCCGCCTGCCAATATGCCTTGACCTGTTCAGGCACCGGCGGGATGGGTTGGATCAGGGGCCAAAGCACGGGGCCGCCGACGGCAATGATAGCCGCCCCAGCCCACAGCCACCGGCGGGGGCGAAACGGTTTGGCCGGTGCTTGCTTCGCCGGCGATACGCCCAGTTCCACGGCGGCCAGCAGCAGGGCCGCGGCATCGGTGATCAGGCACAGCGGGCAGAACTGCTTGAGCAGAAAGGCCTGGATCAGGACCAATGCCAGCCCACCCAGGCCCGCGATGATCGCAGCCGGGCCAACGAGTTTGGCGGCCAACGTGCCGGGAAACAGCGTCAAGACGTAAAACACGCCGAAGGCCATCAGGCCCCAGGCCGACAGCGGGATTCCCAGCAGCGAACCGAAGGCCGAATTCACGACCTCGTCGCACCCCGCCTTGAACCCACAAAACGCCGGGCTGGGCAGCAGATGGTCCAGCAAGCTCGCACAGCAGGCGGCTAATGCGATCAACGTGATCAGGCGGAAGGCAACCAGTTTCAATTTCATGCCCCAGAGCCTACCAAACCGAAACGGAGAAACAACCATCTCGGTCGCCTCCCCGTTCGTGTGTGTTCATTTTGTCCCGTCTGCCGGGTCATCAGCAGTCTGGACCACCATCATCGCACTCTGCGTGAGCGGCGTTGACATACAGTCCGGGCACGGCGGCTCCGGCGGTGAGCAAGGCAACGACAACCAAGAGTGCGGCGAGCGTTCTTCGTAACATTTTGTTTCTCCTTGTGTCAGGTGTTCGTGTCTCTATTCCCCCTTAGCGAGAGCCGAGGCCATCAGGGGACAGGGATTTCGGAAAAAAGACCAAATCAGCAGTCTGGACCACCATCATCGCATTGTGCGTGAGCGGCGTTGACATACAGTCCGGGTACGGCGGCTCACACTGGACTGCTTAGCATCACGGACTCTGTATTCGCGCCGTGTTGTTGGCCTCGGTGATCTCGGCGATTTCGTTGGCTGGGTCCAGGACGATCGTGGCTGGTTTCGCGTCGCTGTCGAGCGGGACTCGCACTTTCGCGGTCTTCGGCTGCAAATCGCGCGGTGGCTCAAGTGATGGGATTTGCGCAACGCCCAGCACTCGGGCATCTGCGGAGCGCACTTCGATCCGACCGGGTGCCGAGGCCGAGCCACCGATGTTGTGGACCGTCACTACGATCGCGCCGTCTTCGATGGCCACATCATCAGGCGCGACCGCCAAGTCTGGCCGTGTGCGCATGTCATCCAGTTCTTCCAACAGCGAAAGCTCGATCACCAGCGTTTGCCCGGGCCGGGCGGTGAACTCGACTGCGCCGTCGTATCGCCATAGTTCTCTCTCCTCGCGGCGAAGTTGTTCATCCGACTGATCGTCACCGTCGCGGTCAATACCGATGGATACATCGTAGCGCCCGTGTGGCAATCGCCAGACGCGCATGGTCATGGGCTGATCACGCTCGTGAAAGCTGTGGACGAGCGCCTTCAGGTGGTTGGGCTTGGCGTCGAGGATCAGCGCCGCGTAGTCCAGACCGCCGCCTTCCCAACTGACCCAATGTCCTGGTACGTGACTCTTGCCGGAGGTCCAGTCGCCGAGGAACATGTGGGACAGCAATCGTCGGCCGGGCAGGGGGATGCGGTCGGTGTAGGGTTCGGCTTCGGTCAGCAGCCAACGGTTGCGGATCTGCTGGCGCACGGCCTCCTTCAACTCCTCGACCAACCACATCCGTTCGCCGGTCGCTCGCCAAGCTTCGTACAACGCTATCTCGTTCTGGGTCGCACTCCATGTGCCTTCCTGCGGCGAGTCGACCGGTTCGGTGAACCGCTTGAGCATCGCTTGTGCCTCAGCGACTTTGCCGTCATTCGATGGCGTCCAAAGCTCCACGACGCGGCCATAGGGGTCGTCCCCCGTCAGCGCATACGCCCCGCGCAGGAAATACTCGACGATGTACGCCCCGGCACCGCCGCGATATAGCGTGTTGCGCTTCTGAAGAATCGGATTCGTCGGATACGGTGCGTAGGGGTTGACTTGTGAATCGCGGAAGCGGATCTCCTTTGGGATGGCGCCAGCGGACTTGCCGCCATCGGTGCTCAGGCATCCCAGCGCCCACGATTCGGCTTCCTCCAAGAAGATGTCGGCCACCTTGGGACTGTCCGTGTACCATACCAGGTGTCCTGTGCCGACCATCGCAAGCGGACAGTACGGATGGTCCACGTCGAAGGGTGGATCGTCCCAGATTTGTTTGGTATTGAACATGTAAGACTTGAACTGCCGCCGCCCGGCGCTGTTGATGGCCGTCCAGAAGTCGAGGTAGCTGCTCATCACCATGAACCGCTCCACGGCCTGTGGATTGCCGTAGTCGACCAGCAACACTTGTGGTTGCGTGCACGATTGGTCTTCGGCGGCGTGCTCGACGTCGCGTGAGCCCACCGTGTAGCCGGTGCCGGCGCTCATCTCCCACGCCACGTCCGCCAGCTTGCGCAGGCCGTCAGCGATTCGCTCGTCGCCCGTCATCAGATAGTGGCTGGGCCAGTTGCAGGAAAACTCGCCATCGTCGTTGATATGCCCGGCCAATTCGCCGCTGGAATGCTGTCGGTTGTCCAGCCACCACGTGATGATTTCGTGCCGATTGCGCAGCGCCTCGCGTGCCCAAACGGCCCAATCCGGCGCGTCGGCCGGTCCGGGACGCTCCAGACGGACAGCCTCCCGCACCTTGGCGATGCGGCGGTAAACGAGCGTCGCCGGTTTGTTTTGTGGGTCGATTTCAAGCACGCGCCGCACGTATCTGCCAAGGACCATCTTGGACCAATCCCGGCCGTCATAAGCGTGCGCTTCGCTCGCATCGGAATACATACGGCGCATCAGCCGTTCGATCTGCGGCAGATACTCCGGGTAGGCTTGCTCGGGTGTAAGCAGGTTCAGCGCCAAACGCGACTGCGCCAAATCCAAGGTGATCTCTTTGCTCGCCCGCAGCGTCAGCCAGACTGGCTCGCCTGCCGGGTAGACCAGATCCGGCACGTCAAATGTTACCGACAGGCGGCCTTCTTTCACGCGGCTGATGGCCCGCACGACGGTCGCGTAATTGCGCCGATTCCCACGAGGATCTATGCCTCGGTCGGTGTAAGTTGTCCAACGCACGTCGACATCCAATTCCTCCGGTCGCTGCAGCGTCAGTTCGACCATCTCGTCCTCGTCGGCACCGGACAGCACAAAATCAACGCTCAGTCCTGCCAAGCCGTACTCTTCCTGTCGCGGGGTGGCGAACACGTTCAAGTACTGTTCCGCCGGAAGGGCCAACTCGCCACTTGCGCTAGCATTTGCCGAGGCGACGGCCGACAACCGATGCTCCGCCGCGGCGAACGCTTGGGCAAGGTCTTTCGCTACCGGCTCCGGAGGATCGGCCTGTGCGATCGCCAACTCCACTCGCTGTCCCGGAAGCGCGCCGTCCTGGTCCAATCCGAGTAGTTGAATCTCGTTAATCAGAATCGCCGCATTGTCGGGAATCTCCAACGCGAACTCGCCGACTTCCGTGGGCTCGAATCGCAATGAGGTTACAAGTTCGTTCTTCGGCTTGCTTTCGGCCAACAGTCGTCGAGTGGTGCCGCCCGCCGTTGGCGCCCGCAGTGCGACCAAACGAGCTTCGCCCAGGTTCATTTCGGGCCGCATCGAATGCACCAACGCCCAGCATACTCGCGCCGGACGCTGGAACCGCACGCGAATGTCCTGGCCGCGCGTATGGACCGAACTGTCGAGCTGCCCGTCGACCGGAACAAGCGACGCTGGCGGAATCCGCAGCAGCGCCTCGGTCCAGACATCCGCGATGTCGGGCACGGTGACCGTCAGCCCGTGTAGGTTCGGCGTCGACTCCAGGGCGGGCCACGAGATCGCCTCGACCCGTTCGATCGAAAGATCGTCATAGTAGAACCATTCGCTGCCGCCAAAGAAGCCTCGCAGCGTAAGATTCAGAGTCTTGGCATTGAACGGCGCCTGGACCACCGTCTCCCATTGGTGCCACTCGTCCGCAGTGACTTCCTTGAATTCGGCCGCTTGCACGTCCGCGCGGTTGCCGTCGGCGTCCAGGAAATAGATTTTGATCTTCGGTGTTTCCGTGCCGCCGGCCTGGACACGACGAATCCAGCCAGTGATCTTATAAGCCGCCCCGCCGTCGGTCGCGATTCGCTGGGCCATGCCATCGTCGAAGCGTGCCTTCCCGCAACGCCGACCGGAATGAGCGATGTTCGGATCGTCGATCACCTCCGAGCGGCCAAACGAGGTCCAGCCTTTCGCCGTCTCGCCGGCGAGTTCTTCAAAGCCCGGGTTCGAAAGTTGATTTTGGGCCCATGCGCTCGCCGTACACATCAACAGCCCGCTTAACACCAAGATCATGCGTTGCATCTCGATTCCTCCTAACGCAGCCAGCGGCCGCAGTCAAAGTTGGAGTTCACGCTTTAGCGTGTCTTCGAAAAACACGCTAAAGCGTGAACTCCAACATACGCGTACAAGGGCAATCTAACGAAATCTGCGTCCGTTTCAACAGGTTGCTCTTGGAGCCTATTGCGAAGATTGGGATAATGTCTGCGGCGGGGAAAGGGCTCTGCCATGCCGCGAAGGTAAGACACGGAGGGAGTGACGTGAAGACCATCACTTGTATCGGCGCTGGTTACGTTGGCGGCCCGACCATGGCGGTTATCGCCAAACATTGCCCTGAGCATCGGGTCGTTGTGGCGGATATTGACGAAGGCAGGATTCGTGCATGGCAAAGCGATCATCTGCCCATCTACGAACCGGGGCTCTCCGAAGTCGTGTCGTCAGTCCGCGAGCGCAATCTGTTCTTTACGACTGATATCACCGAGGCCATACAAGCCGGTGACATCATTTTCGTGAGCGTGAATACGCCGACGAAGACTTTCGGCCGCGGCGCAGGACGGGCCGCCGATCTTCAATACTGGGAGAAGACGGCTCGGCAGATTCTGCGGGACTCGCCATCCGACAAGATCGTGGTGGAAAAGAGCACGCTTCCCGTGCGCACGGCGGCGGCTATGGGCCGGATTCTGCATTCGCGCGATAGCGGGCATCGCTTCGAGGTGCTGTCGAATCCGGAGTTCCTGGCCGAAGGGACGGCCATCCGCGATCTCGAGAATCCCGATCGAGTTCTCATCGGTGGGCGGGAAACCCCGGCGGGCCAGGCGGCGGTTCAGGCTCTGGTGGACATCTACGCGCACTGGGTCCCGCGCGAGCGGATCCTCACCGCCAACGTCTGGTCCAGCGAACTGTCGAAACTGGTGGCCAACGCTTTCCTGGCGCAGCGGATCAGTTCGATCAACAGCATATCGGCCTTGTGCGAAGCGACCGGCGCCGATGTACAGGAAGTCGCACGAGCGATCGGCTTCGACTCGCGCATCGGGCCGAAGTTCCTGCAGGCCAGCGTCGGGTTCGGCGGATCCTGCTTCAAGAAAGACATCCTGAACCTGGTCTACCTATGCGAAACGTACGGACTCAATGAAGTGGCCCGATATTGGGAACAGGTCGTGGCCATGAACGAGTACCAGGGCGACCGATTCGTCGACAAGATCGTCAAGACCATGTTCAACACGATTGCCGGCAAGCGCATCGCCGTCTTTGGTTTCGCCTTCAAAGCCAATACGGGCGATACGCGCGAGAGCCCGGCCATTCGCATTTGCCGGCAGTTGCATGCTGAAAGAGCTTCGGTCGTGGTTACGGACCCTCAAGCGTTGGAGTACGCAGCCCGCGATCTTGAAGACCTCGGGGACAGCGTTCAGTACGAGCCCGATCCGTACCGCGCCGCCGAAGGCGCTCACGCGATTCTGGTCGCGACCGAATGGGACACCTACCGCGAACTGGACTACGATCGCATCTACGCCGCCATGGAGAAGCCTGCGTTCATCTTCGACGGCCGCAATACCCTGGACCACGACGCCTTACGTGGCTTAGGCTTCCAGGTGTACGCGATAGGCAAACCCACGGCCCAGGCTGAAGAGTAAGACGCGGTCCGCCATAAGTGGCGTTGGAACCGTGTCTTCTCGCGGCTTCCCTTCCGGACCGGTTTGAGCTAAAAAATAGCCCAGAAAGGAGTTTTGCCGTGAAACGTACGGAAATGCTTCACCAGATGTGCCATTCGGTGCTAAGCCAGGCCGATATCAAGGCAATATGCAAAAAGCGCGGGCTGCCGGGCCAAGCTGCTTCCTCGCGAAGCGTACTCGAAAATCTCCTGGTATCCGATACGGGTGTGGCCGCCGTCTTGGGGACGCTTGACCCCAACGAGATCGCTTGCCTGCACCTGCTGAAAGCGATTGACAGGCCAGTCGACGTTGCCTTCTTCGATCGTATCTATCCGGCCAAGAACGGGCGGTCGTTGTATGGAACGTTCTCGCAGCGATACCAGGGCGCGTTCTCGAAAGTGAAAGAACGGCTGGTACGCGCAGGAATCCTGATCGTCGCCCTTGCTCCGCAGTCGTGGCAAAAAAAGACGAACATGGAACGTTGGCGGTTTTCACTGCCGATCGAGTTTGTGCGGCACCTTCCGCCGCTGCTCGAATCGCCGAAACAGCATGACGGCGAAGGCGATTGGCGCCGCGAGGTCGCCAGGGACAAGCTGAAGACGGCCGTCGGCGGATCGTCCGGTGCCGACACGGAGACTGACAAACTGGAAATCGTCAATGGCGAGCTCCACATGGGCGGCCAGCCGTTTCGCGCCGACCGGCTGCTTGCATGGCAGAAAGCCGGTTGGAAGAATGAGCTGGCGCAGAAAAAAGGGGATAAACAAGGCGAGTCGCACACCCTCTTGCCCGCCGAGGCGGCGGTTCACATTCTCGGCGGATTGGACGACGGTTTCTGGAGCGATCCCGACGCGTTGGCCGCGCCTTTCCGTGCCTTTTGTGGATCAAAGGTCGACAGCCGGTCGGTTTGCGAAAGCGGATGGCGTTGGGGGTGCCTTGCGAGGCTGGAGGCAGACGGCGAGATCTGGTACCGGCTGGCCCCGAGTCCGCTGGCCGACGACGTTTCGCCGGACCACTATCTGGATGTGACGGCTGACGGCACCGTGACCGTTGACCTGGACAACGTCCCCTTTGAAACGCTCGAACGGCTGGTGACGATTTCCGACCAGCGACCGGGCCCCGGACGCCGGCCCGTTCTGCTGGTCACACCAAACCTGATCAAGATCGGCAGGGCGACGGACGCAGTACTCGCGCTGTCGATGGTCCAGTGGCTCCAGGCGAATTCGCCGGCCTTTCGCCAGACGCTCGAGACGCTCCAGCGCCGTCGCGGCAAGACGATTGTCCACGAAAACCTGTTGATCGCCCGCATCGGTGACCTGAGTTTGAAAGTCGCTGTCGAAAAAGCATTGGGCGACCGCACCGTCACGCTTGGTGAGGATTTCATCGCTTTTCCCTATGACGCGGTCGGAGACGTCAAGCGAGTCGTGGCCAAATCGGGGCACGTAGTCAAGGAGGTACACCAATCATGAAGATTGCCCCCATCGACGTTGCCCGCCTGGACGTACCCACGCGGCTGCCCGACCTGCGGCGGGACATTCACGTCTTCGTGGACTACGTCTGCGACCGCGGCGTCAAGCGCGCGCACCGGAACAACGATTTGAGCAAGGCGGATTCAAAACGACTGGCCAAACTGATGACCGACACGGAAGCGTTGGACGAAATCGAGGAGGACGGCTGTTCGTCGTGGGTGGATTTCGTGGACCACATCGCGCTGAAACTGGGGTTCGTCAGCTACGACACGGAGGGCGAATATGCCGGCTACACCAGCTACGCGCCGTCGTACCCGGATAATTTCATTGAGTTCGTGGAGAAGCCGTACACGCGTTTTCTGGCCATGAAAGTGGCGCAGCAGGAAGCGACGATACTGGAGTTGTTGGTCAGCGGGTCACTGGGCAGTGCTAACGAATTCTACCGCACGTCGGTGCTGGGGCAGCTTGACGGATTCAATTTCCGGGGATCGGCGACCGGCGTGATGCCTACGCTCGACTTTCCTACCGTCCGCCGTTTCCTACTGGGGCTGCTGGCGAAGTGCCCGACGGGCGAGTGGCTGAGCACGGCTTCGCTGATCGAGTACCTGAAGGAAAGCCACCGGTATTTTCTCATTCCCAAGAAGCCTCGTTTCAAGGACAAATGGAGCAAGAAAGACGGCCGCTACGGGAATTTTCACGAAAGCAAGGACACGTGGGGGTATGAGATCGACATCGCCGAGGCCGACGAGGATGCCTTCGAACGAGTCGAAGGCAGATACGTGGAACGGTTCCTGGAAGGCATCCCTTTGGTGCTGAGATATGTGGACGTGGCCTACGCTAGGAAACGTCCCAAAGCCATCTACCCATCCATCGGTTGCTTGAAAGCGTTTCGCGTCAGCGAGCGATTGCGCCGCGCGCTGAGCGGCGAAGTTCCCGAACCGCGGATCACGGTGACGCCCAACTTCGACGTCTACGTACACTCGGAGGCGTACCCCGCTGGCGTCTTGTCCGAGCTTGCTCCACTGTGCCGGATGGTTTCAGATGACACTTCGATCGTACTGAAACTGGAGAAACAGAACGTCGCGGCCGCGCGCGCCGCCAATCCCAAACTGGATGTGGTGGCCTTGCTGCGGCGGCTGTCCGGTGGCGAGCTGCCGGCAAACGTCGCCCGCGAATTGTCCGACTGGTCGCAGCACGGCGAAAAATTCGTGCTCTATTCGAATTGCTCCCTGTTGGAGGGTGATAAGGACTTGCCGGCCGCCGATTCGTTCACGGTCGAAAGAGTCGCCCCAACCATTCGCGTTATCCATTCGCCGGACAAGCTTTTCGCCGAACTGGAAAAGCAGGAACTGGTGCCGCTGCGTGTGAAACACAGCGATCAAGCGCTTGCGAAATTGCCTAAGGGCGCCCGGACCTGTTTCCCCAAGAAAGGGGGCCGCAAAGCCAAGCAGCGAGCGCCGAAAACGCAAGTAACGCTAATGCGAGTCACGCGTGTACAACTGCTTTGCCCGGACCGTGAGTTCTTGGACGAACTCCAGCGTATCCTCTTCGACAACGAGTGCCCCATCGAAACGGATCGCAAGAAGCTGACGTTGGCCTACTCCAAGCGACACGAGTCGGAGGTGTCCAACGCGATTCGTACGCTGAAGAAGAACTACAAGGTCAAGATCGAGGATGCGGGCTAGGACGGAACCACATGTCAAGCAACCACCGCGATAACCCGCTCATCGTTCAGGGCGACTATACGATCCTGGTCGAGGTCGACAGCCCTCGCTACAAGGAAGCGCGCGATGCGCTGGCCAGGTTTGCGGAACTGGTCAAATCGCCCGAGCATGTCCACACCTACCGCATCACGCCGTTGTCGATCTGGAATGCGTGCGCAGCGGGCGTCGAGGCGGGATGGATTGCACGGACGCTGCGCGAGTTCTCGAAATACGACGTGCCACAACACGTCGAGACGGAAATCGCGAGCTATGCCGCCCGATATGGAAAGCTGAAATTGGTTCGCGACGATCGGGGACTTGTGCTCGTCGCCGACAGCCACCCGCTGGCCGAAGAATTGGCTCACCACGACGGTGTATCGGCGTTGTTCGACCGCCGTGTGTCCAATCGAGAGTTCATGATCGATCCGGACCAGCGCGGCAGATTGAAACAAACGCTGATCAAGGTCGGTTACCCAATCGAAGATCTCGCGGGCTACCGGCCGGGCGAGAAGCTCCGGATCGGCGTGCGGGCGACGACACGCGGAGGTTTGCCCTTTCGGTTGCGCGAGTATCAATCCGAGGCCGCTGAGGTGTTCCACGCGGGCGGAACAACGCGAGGAGGCTCGGGGGTCATCGTCTTGCCGTGCGGGGCGGGGAAGACGATTGTCGGTCTGGCGTGTATGGCGCAATTGCAGACATCAACACTCGTGCTGACGACCAATGTCACTGCCACTCGCCAATGGATCGGCGAACTGCTGGACAAAACCACGTTGCCCGAGGATGCTATCGGCGAATACAGCGGACACGCGAAGGAAATCCGTCCGGTGACGGTGGCGACCTACAATATCTTGACGTGGCGTGCGAGCCGTGAAGAGGATTTTCAGCATCTGGATCTGTTCGATCAGCGTGATTGGGGATTGATCATCTACGACGAGGTACACCTGTTGCCGGCCCCGGTGTTTCAGGTCACGGCCGGATTGCAGGCTCGCCGCCGGCTGGGACTGACCGCCACATTGGTTCGCGAGGATGGCCGGGAAGACGACGTGTTTGCGTTGATCGGCCCCAAGAAAGTGGACGTGCCGTGGAAGGTGTTGGAGCATCAAGGCTGGATCGCCACGGCGCAATGCCACGAGATCCGCGTGCCGACACCTGAGCGGATGAAAATGGACTACGCTGTGGCCCCGAAACGGCAGAAGTTCCGCATTGCTGCGGAGAACCCCGACAAAGCATCCGTCGTACGTCGAATCCTCGAACGGCATCCGGACGAGCAGACGCTGATCATCGGCATGTTCGTCGATCAGATCAAGGAGTTGGCGGACGAACTGGGCATTCCGCTGATCGTCGGCTCGACTCGGCAGAAGCGGCGCGACGAGTTGTTTGAGAGTTTCAAGTCCGGCGAGATTCGCTTGCTGGCCGTCTCCAAAGTCGCCAACTTTGCCGTCGATCTACCGGATGCTTCGGTGGCAATTCAGATATCCGGCACATTCGGGTCGCGTCAGGAAGAGGCCCAACGGCTGGGACGGATCTTGCGCCCCAAGCCCGGCGCGAATCAGGCCCACTTCTACAGCGTGGTCTCGCGCGACACGGTCGAGCAGGATTTCGCTCTCAAGCGGCAGTTGTTTCTCTGCGAGCAGGGTTATCAGTATCACATCCACGATTTGGATCGCGCTGACTTGTCGGTGCTCTAACCACCCAGCGTTCTTCACGCATTTCTTTGTGTCGTGTAAGTGTCTACGCATCGTCCGGCAAAAGCGGTCAGTTCGCGGCAGC
Source organism: Pirellulaceae bacterium (assembly GCA_016784735.1). Taxonomy (GTDB): domain Bacteria; phylum Planctomycetota; class Planctomycetia; order Pirellulales; family Pirellulaceae; genus JADHUC01. Next base: position 49,671 of record JADHUC010000019.1, read on the forward strand.
GGCCGTTTGAAAAGCGATCTTCATTGGTGGTTATAAATGGAAGACGGAAATGAAGGTGGAATTGCAGACGTCTTCATTTATAACCACTAATCTATAACCAGTCCCGTTCGACGAAAACAACTGTTCTGCAACATCGACAACCCGTTGTCGATATGCAAAGCCGAAGGGCGCGTACTCTGAGTTGGACCTTGACCGCGCCGCCAGACCTGCGCTAACCCGCGGATTCCAGTGGAGCGAGTCCGACTTCCTTCCCGAGTTCGTTCAGACGCTCGATCTGTTTGGGCGAGTATGCGATGCCTTGTGCCAAAGAGAGATCCCTCTGTTTCTGCTCCTTTTCTCCGGGCAGTAGCATGGCCTCGCCGCCGTGCGCTTTGATGTCTGCGACGGTGTCCGAAACGTGCTGAAGAGCTTCGTCGCAGGAGAAGAGGGTGTCGATGCGCCATGCTTCGAATGTCTGGCGGATCCAACGATCGGTTCCATGTGCCATCGGATCGACGAAGGTTGATCGACCACCGCCTACGGCACTGTCAAGTTCGATCAAGGTCGCTAATCCCGTTCCCTTGAAACCCGCATCTGCCTGCTCCGCCTTTTCTTTCCCTAGTCCGCCCAGCGGAACCATGGAACCATTCTTTAGAAAATCGTCCAGACCTTCGAAACTGCCTGGATCGGTGGTCTCCTCGCGATGCTGGTCAAGCACGGGAAACGGTAGCTGGACCCCTTCGATCAAAGCCTTCGCGATGCCGCTGACTGCATGAATTGTTGTTGCCATGTCGATGGTGACAATTCCTTCGCTGTAAGGCACAGACCAGCACATCACGTTGGTGCCCAGGCGATTGCCTTCGCCTCCATGGGGTGTGACTACAGAGGCTGTAGTGCAGGTCACTCTGCCTGCGAGGAGCTTCTCCTCGCAGATCTCCTCGGAATACACCGACGCTGCTCCAAAATGATTGGCGTTGTAAACGTAGACCTTGCCAATCCCGTGCGTCTCGGCCAGCTCTTTCACACAAGCCACTGCCGATTTCGCCACAGAGTGTCCCAGGTCGCCGCAGGCGTCGATGTGTCGGATCGGGAAGCTTTTGTTTCTTGTCACGTCTTTCGGTTCAGCGTCCGGATACGTACCGCCTTCTTTGATTGAACTGACGACGAGAAGATCCAGATTGTTGGCTCCATGCGAGAATATCCCGCGCAAATCAGCCTCAACCAGAACCTCGGCTGTCACGCTCGCTTTGCCGGACGGTACACCGTGCCGCTCGATGATCGTCGCAACGTACGTCTTGACCGTTTCTGCCGAGTATCTCCTCATCCCTTCTTCCTTTCACTACGTGCAAAAGCTTGGCATGACCGGTAAGGACTGGCCCATTTCCTCGTTTAACCCGAAGCCGAAGGCGATGGCGGGGAACGAGATAGACGGTCCACTTGCGGCACACGCCATCGCCTTCGGCTTCGGGTTAAACGAGTCATCTCTGGTCGGGAGCGGTGTGCTTGCCGAGCGGCGCCAACTCGTCGGCGCCGAGGTCCGGCTTCTCACCTCGCGGCTGGCCGTCGATGTCCGTGAGGATTCCTCGGTCAGCGGTTGCCTTGTCGATCGCGTCAGCGGCTTTGGCGGTCAAGTGGAGATTTCCCTTGGCCGCGTCGACGAAGTACTCGCCCACAGGGCGAATCAGATTGTTCCGTACGTCGATTTGGCCTTCGTAGTGTTCGGCCACGATCCGCGGCCCGCTGAAGATATTGTTGGCGACGACCAGCCCATCGTTGGCGTGTACCACGCGCAGCAACCGACCGTTGCGGCTGTCCGGGTCGTGGACCGTGTTGTTCAGGATTCTGCAGTCGCGCGTGTGGTCGGCCAGGATGTTGCTCTCACTCGAACGGACCACGAAGTTATTTCGGACGATGAACCCGTTGGCGTGGCGTCGTTCGCCGCGGGCGCTGCTATTGCCGAGGCAAATGCCCGTGTCGCAGTCGATGATCATATTGCGTTCGATCACACAATCGGTCCCGTTGTGCCACATGAAAATGGCACCGCGCGCCTCGCCCGTTTTGCCGCGAATTCCGGTGAAGACGTTGTCGCTGATCACCCAGCCCTTCGCGCACATGATGTCCATTCCGCCAATGTAGTTGAAGCCCATCCGAGGCTCCGAATCCTCCCACGGTTCGTCGCCGCGTTGTTTCGGACGGTCGTTGTAGAACAGGCAATACTCGACGCGGCAATCCTCGGCGAAATCCGGCTGCCCGTCCTTGTCCGGGACGCTCGGCCCCTTGATGTGACGTTGCCATACGTTGTGGCTGATCACGTTGTAGATGGTGACGCGATCCACGTTGTGATTTGAATTGATCTTGATGCCATTCTGCCGCACGTTTTGGACAGTCAGATCGGCGATCGTCACACCCGAGCAGTAACTGACGGCGACGCCCTCGTGGTGGCGACAGTCGGCGAAATCAAGCACGACCTTCGTCCGATCGCCACTCTGACTGCGCAGCGTCACGTCATCGGTCTTGATGTAGAACGTGCGCGGCATGCGATAGAGTCCGTCGGCGACCAGAATCGTCCCACCGGGTTTCACCCTGTCGGAGGCAGCGTAGAGTTCGCCGACGTTCTTGACGTTGACGATCTCGCCGGTCGGTTCGGGCAGCGGTGGCGCTTTTGGGAACCAGTCCTGCATCGGCGGCGCGATCAGGCGGGCGCCCTCGCGCGCTGCCTGGCCCCGTTCGAGTTCACCCGCCGCTGCAATCGCGGCGACAAGGGTGATTGCGACGACGGACCCCAGCGATTTGCACGTGTTTCCTAGCATGGTGTACCTCTTCCTGTTCTCAGTTGGAACTCGACGGTACGGCCATCCGCACAAAGACGTTTTCCGGTTCGCCGTCTACGTTCACCGTGTACTCGCCCGGGATCTGCCTTTCGACGACTTCCTCGACCAGCCTACCACCGACCTTGTAGCCGTGTGTGATTTGGATGGTCTTTCGGGGCATCTTGTCAGGCAACAGGTGAACGGTTGTTCGGAGCACGTTGACCGCCGGTTTGCCTGTGTACTTCACAAACGCCACCTTGGCCGGCTTCTTGAGACGCACATCCTGATCCCACTGGTAACGCCAATGATTGACCCAGGTCGGTACGTTGGCTTTGTAGATCTCCCCAAAGTCCTTTGGTTCGTCCACAGCATAGGCGATGCGGTTGTCTGTGTTCTTTGCCCCTTGGTTCTGGTGAGTCGTAAAACATGCGCCGGCCGTGAACCAGTCGATCTTCGTGCCGTCGGGCGCTTCGAGTTTCAGGATCACATCGCCACGGATGCGAGCCGTCTTGCGATCGAGGTCGTAGTCTTCGGGCATCTCGACCACATACTTCTTGAGGTCTTCCGGATCGGCGACGTTGGGCAACACGAACATCGGCATTGTCAGCCGATCGTAGCGATCGCCGACGTCGTATCGGCATTTGTTCACGCCCGCTTTGAGTCGTGGAAGGCTTATCGGTGCCACTTGCACCCAGGTTGCTACGCTCAACGCACGAAGCACTACTTCGTTGGCCGGGCCCGACGCCTCGAGCTTCAATAGGAATCCGTATGTCCCGTTGACCCACTTGGTCAAGTCGATCGAGTTTTTGCCGCTCTGTGCCTCTGCCACTTCCTTCCACGTCTTGCCATGGTCAAGCGAGACGAGCACGTTGATTGGCCGTGTCGCGTCGAGCGCGACGATCGATGCCTCGGTGTCGTCGCTCTCGTCATCCAAGTTGTTGACCTTCGCAGTGATAATCCACGGCGTGAAGATCTCGAATACCGCCTCGCCGGTTCCGGCGTCTGTGAGCTTCAATCCACCGCCCGCCGTCTCCAGGTTCGTCGCGCTGCGGACGCCGTCATCAAAATCGCTGCTGGCGTCGGTCAGATTCGGCTCGTAATGCCACAGCCCGTTACCTTGCGTCCAGACGGAGAAATCCGAGTGGTTCGACTTGTAGCCAATCGGCTGTTTCTGCAGCAGATTGCGGACGAATCCCTTGTTGTAGGCCTCCAAATGATGCCATCGTCCGCCCTGCGGTCGCCACCAGCGAGTGAATGTCTCGCCCTGGCGCAGTCGGAAATCCATCACGTGGCCCATCTGAAACCAGCGGTAGAAGTAGTCGATGCGGCTGTCTCGGTAGATCTCGAATACCCTGGCCTTGTTTCCGTCCTTCGGAAAGAACGGCTCGATCTTCCGCTGCGGGCTCACCCACAAGTTGCGATCCGTTTGCGCCTCGGCCACGCTGGCAATAGTCCCGTCCGGTTTCATTAACGCCCCGCGGACATCGAGGTCGAAGTAATGCCAAGCGCCACCGTACCAGACCTCGGTCGTGCAATGGTTCCACCCCGGGACGCCGAACGCCCGGCCGTCCGTGAAGCCCACGCCCTGGAACACTCCGTCCAGCGTTGGGCCGAAAATGCCGCAGTAGCCCACGTTGTAGACGTTCATCAACTTGACGGGATCACGAACGGTCGAGTACTCGCCCCACGGGTCCGGCCCATCGTTGACCGTGTTCATGTGGAACAGCCCCGTTTCCTTTCCACAAAGGTACCGCCAAACGGCGATTGCCAGTTCCTGGTCCCGCTGGTCCTTCCACTTGTGATACTGGCGGAAGCGGCTCAGATCGGTGACATCCGCGTTACGCTCGCTTGTGACGCGCGGACAGAGCACTTCGGCCGACGCCGGGACTGAGATTGCTGAAAGAATCAAGACGGTTACGAGCCTTCGCATGACCAGTTTCCTTGTCGAAACGTGATTGTTGCCACGGATAAGTGGTGCGAGAATATCGAATATCGAACAAGGAGTTCTGAAATTCGAAGTGAAGATGTAGAACGCCACCCATGATTGCAGCACACAATACCTATGGCGATCCGACTTCTGCCCTCATCATTCCTTGTTGGACATTCTGCGGTTCTATTACAGCCCGTTGTTCTGAGGCGACGCCTCGCTAGAAACTTATCTTTGCCAAGTAGATGCTCGTTTTGCCTTCATGCGACGAGTAGTAACTCATCCATAGCAAATCGTCATGCCAAACCAGCCCGGGGTAGCTGCAATCGCCGCCGCTGGGCAGGGTGAGCACTGGCTGGTAGCTGTCGCGCGTCATGCGTGCAAGTACGGTCGTTGCTCCTTCGCCGTACTTCCGACCGGCCGCCCACAGGCTGCCGTCGGGCAGTCGTATGAAGTTCGGGCCGCCGATCTTCAGTTCCAGCTTCGTCCAGTTCCACTGTCTGTACGGCGGCTTGCTGGTGCCGATCCAATGTGGGCGTGTCAACGCGATCAGTTCCTCGTCCGGCATGAACCGGAGCGTTGTTTCGCTGGCGTTCCAAATGTTGTCTGGCAAACGAAACTCGGTGATCCACTCCCAGTCGATACCGTCGCGACTGCGGTACAGCATCCCGCGTCGCGGGTTCGCGCCTTCGCCCATTTTGCTGACGCTCCAGGCCCAGTCCTTGTGCCAGGTTACGCGCCATAGCCAATGATCTTCGGCCAGCAGCTTTCTTGGATCCGCCCACTGGCGACCATCTACAGAGAAGGCAACGCGCGGCGCACGCGTTCTGTAGGTGGCGCCTTCGTAGACGCTGCCGCCCATAATCAACATCAGCCGGCCGTCGGGCGTGATCGAAAGCTTCGGATCGCGCAAGTCGATCCCATCTTGTTCAATCAACGCGGCCGATTGCCACTGGTCGCCGTCGTCCGAGACAATCACTCGCACCTTGCCAATGCTGCCGCCGTGACCCTCGGCCTCGCGAAACGTGCACCACCAGCGATCCTGGAAGCGGATCAAGTCGGTAAAGGCATTATGTGGTCCGCGATCCCAGATCTTCTTGACCGAGACAATCTCCGGTTCCGACGCGAGAGCCGCCGATGTGAGTGCGATCAGCACGAGTACCAAGGTCTGTCGTGCAACTCGAATGGCCGCGAATGCGGGAAGGCGAATCCCCTGCTGAGGACTATTGCGTTTATTCTGGGCCGCGTGGTGGGCAGGAGCTTTGCTGGAGTGCATCTTGTTCGCCCTCTATTGCTCGGAGTTGAAGTATCCCAGTGCACGTCCCTTTCTTGCGACAGGCCACGGACGCGGCAGATCTCCATTCTGATGGTAGCTGAACTCGCAAGAGTTCAGACGGAATCACGCCTCCCGGAATTCTTGCGAATCCCGCTACACACGATTCTGAGTTTGCCGTGTTCTACCTGCCTTTCACGCGGTCGACATCGTCCGGTGTGACCGTGATCTGCCGGGAAAAACCCGTATGCTGCCGCACATACACCAGTCGGGCGCAGTTTTCAGGATCCGCGTGTAAGGCGTCCCCGATCCGCGTCTTTTCTTCCAGGCCGAGATTCTCGCATTCGGGTGACCAGACCGTGGTGGTTTCCACGACTAACGCCTCGCGGTAAGGATCGAATTCGTTAGGCTTTTCAGTTTTGGCAGGCATTGCGGATGGTCTCCTAACGTCCAGCGACAAGTTCCGGTATCATGAACCGAAGTGCCAGTATACTTGCGGCGGCCCACGCGGGAAATACGCCGACAACGGGAGGGAGATTCGATTGGACGATCGCTTGGCGACGCT
>JADHUC010000333.1 GCA_016784735.1 Pirellulaceae bacterium
GCATAGCTGTGCTCCTTCATCAGCCAAAAACCCGGACCAAGAGAAAACACATAATGAAACAGAAATGGGATATTTGACAAACCCCAGTTTTCCAGGAGAAGCGGGCCAGATTTAGCAGTCCAGGCACAGCCTGACCTACCAAATACCAACTTCGACGAGGAAGACGACTCATGTTGAAAGAAACAAATTCTGCTTGGAAGGTTGTACAGACCATTGCGCTGCTTGCGCTCTTGGGCACGACGCAGGCGGGCGCCCACGAACCTATCGCATTGCATCCGGAGAATCCGCACTACTTTGTCTGGCGTGGCGAACCGACAATGCTGATCACGTCTGGCGAGCACTATGGGGCACTGTTGAATCTGGACTTCGACTATGTGAAGTACTTCGACGCACTGGAATCAGACGGATTGAATCACACCCGTACGTTCTCCGGGGCGTACCGGGAAATCCCGTCGTCGTTCGGAATCACCGACAATCCGCTTGCTCCGAAGCCGAATCGCTATATCTGCCCTTGGACGCGAAGCGATCAACCGGGTTACTACGACAGCGGCGGCAAATTCGATCTGACCCGCTGGGACGACGCCTATTTCCAGCGGCTGAAGGATTTCATGACGCAAGCCCAGCAGCGCGGCATCGTCGTTGAATTCACATTGTTCTGTCCGATGTATCGCGACGAGTTATGGCAGGCTTGTCCCATGAACTCGGCAAACAACGTGAACGGCGTCGGCCAGTGTAAGCGCGAGGAGGTCTATACGCTGAACCAGAAGGACTTGCTGGCGTTACACATCGCCATGACGCGAAAGGTGGTCAAGGAACTGCGCGATTTCGACAATCTCTACTACGAAGTCTGTAACGAGCCTTACTTCGGTGGTGTAACTCGCGACTGGCAGGACAAGATCGTCGAAGCGATCGTCGACGCTGAAAAGGACTTTCCGACAAAGCATCTGATTTCGATGAACATTGCCAATGGCCGTGCGAAAGTCGACAAGCCGAATTTTGCTGTGTCGATTTTCAACTTCCATTACTGCGTGCCGCCCGATACGGTCGCCATGAATTTCGGCCTGGACAGAGTAATCGGCGAAAACGAAACGGGATTTCGCGGTAAACACGATGTGCTTTACCGCACCGAAGGCTGGGATTTCCTGATCGCGGGCGGCGCTTTGTACAACAACTTGGACTATTCGTTCACGCCGGAGCATCCCGATGGGACGTTTCTGACGTACAAGTCACCTGGAGGCGGCAGCCCTGACCTGCGAAAGCAACTTCACATCTTGAAGGGATTCTTGTACGGATTTGACTTTGTCAGGATGCGGCCGGACGATTCCGTAATCCGCGACGTATCGCCGGATCTGTCCGCCCGAGCGTTGGTCCAGCGAGGTAAGGCGTATGCGGTTTATCTACATGTGCCAATCCCGAAGAAACCGAAGGACATTGACGCGATTGTCAATAGAAAGGCGACGGCCAAGCTGACGCTCGATCTGCCCGCCGGTGACTACGAAGCGGAATGGGTCAATACAAAGACAGGCCAAGGCGAGAAGCGCGAAGCGTTCAGTCATCGAGGCGGCGACACGAAGCTGACTTCGCCGATGTTTTCGGCCGATATCGCTTTGCGAGTGGTGTCTCGCTAACTGCTGGTGCATAATTCATGTTGATGAAACGAGTTACATGAGAGTCATCGTGCGAATATTCTCATATTCCTGCTACAAAATATTCCCGCCTGCTGCCTGCTTCTAAGAATAGGGCAGGAACATTTGAGGGCAGGAGTATTGATCGAAGAATCTTCCTGGTCAATCGTCCTCCCGCGATAGGAGCTATCCCATGAGAATGCTGTTTCTTCCTGCTACTGTTTTCGCCTGCGTGTTAGGCATTCTTCAGTCATCCCTTTCCGCCGACGAAGGGCTGAAGCTGACAATCAATGCCGGCGAGTTTGACCGACACAACACGCCGATCTCAGTGTTCGTGGATGCGTCTGCTGATGCCAAGTCCGTCTGTCTCAAAGACGGCGACGGCAATTTGATCGCTGCTCAGTTGACCGCGTTGGGACTCCAGAATGAGGGCAAGGAGGGGAAATCGGAACTGCATTTTGTCCTGCCGAGCCTGAAGCGAGGCAAGCCGCGCAAACTGACAGCACAGTTTTCCAACGAACCGGCGCAAGGCGGATTTTCGTGGAAAGAGGAAGCGGACGAGTATGCCGAGTTGAGTCTGGCCGACAGACCCGTTGTCCGCTACATCTGCAAGACGTTGACCGACGAGAACCGCGAGGATGCGTACAAGGTGTACCATCATGTATACGACCTGGCCGGCACGCGGTTCATTACGAAGGGCTCTGGAGGAAAATATCCGCACCATCGAGGTCTGTTCTTCGGCTACAACCAGGTGACATATGGAGACGGACGAAAGGCCAATACGTGGTCGGGGCAAACGACGCCGCAGACGCATGCGGGCTTCCTGGCCGACGAGGCTGGACCTGTGCTGGGACGACATTTGGCCGCGGTCGATTGGCGGGGGGCCAAGAACGACGTGTATCTGACGGAGAGACGAGAGTTGGCCGTCTACAATACGCCGGGCGGCACGTTGATTGAATTCACCTCGCGAGTGGCGACAGCCGGTGGAACGGTCAGGCTGGACGGCAACGCTGCGCATGCCGGCTTTCAGTTTCGTGCGGATCAGGAAGTGGCCGAAGGTACGGAAAAGCAGACGTGTTACCTGCGTCCAGACGGCAAAGGCGAACTAGGGCAGGCCCGAGGCAGCGCTTTCGACTTGCCGTGGGATGCGATCAGCTTCGTGTTGGACGAAAAACGGTACACGGTCCTCTACCTCGACCACCCTGAAAACCACAAGCCCACGGAGTACAACGAGCGGACATACGGCCGCTTCGGCTCTTTCTTCCCATACGAGCTGGACGATGGCAAGGATTTGATGGTCAAGTATCGCGTCTGGGTGCAAGACGGCGAGATGACGGTCGAGCAAGCGACCGCGCTATCGAATGATTTTGCCGATCCACCACAGGTGACGATCGAGTGAGTTCTTTTGAGGCCCACGGATGGCATGGCGGTCCCACAGATGAAGAAAGGACTGACGCCTCAGTCGGTTAGGAGCATCCGTGGGTCCGCCATGCCATCCGTGGGATCCTATTCCGGCAGTGACTATGGGAGCAAAGGTCGCCGACCGCATGTCCCCGCGCTACGGTCTTTCGCCGCGGAGGTAGTCGATGGCGAACTCGCCCGAGTTCACGCCGCTGGTTGGATCAAGCCGAATCGCTGTAATGATTTGGCCCGCCCACATGGGGTTGCGGCTCAACTCCAAGCGATATTCGTGAAACTGATTGTCCGGGACGACGGAGAAGCGAACCGCCTTCTCCTCGTCAAAATCGGGCGACGATTCGGTCGTCCAGAAGAGCTGGCCGCCGGATCCAGCGGTGAGTCTCATACGAAGACGCAGCAGAGGATACGCGTCTCCTTCGACACGAATCGGACTGCGAATCAAATACGGGTCAGGGCCGGCAATCCTCCCTACCAGGTGAAGGCCGCGATGCAATAAGTCGTCGATGTCGTTCGCCGGTAGCCATCCGTCGCGCGCCTGGTCGAACTCGAATCGAAGTTCCGTGGCCAGCCACGGCAATCGTCGTACCTCGCGGAACGGGGCGCCGTCCACGCGAATCGTCGATACGTCGTCCCTGGGGACGCGAACCGACAGATATGCGTTACCCGCGTCGTATCGCCAGCATGGCTCCTTCTCGCGCTCGATAAGGCTCCGTTCGGCAATCGGAACGCCGTCAAACTGCACGGCGTTCGGACGTCCGATATTCGACACCAACACGACGCCCTGTTCTCCGGAACGATAGGACACGTCGAAGACCAGCGAAGTGCCTTGGCGGCCCACGCGGGGAAACGACGCAGCAGCCGAAATGTGGATGGTCCTTCGCCCCTCGCCCAGGATCACCGTGGTGGGTTCCGGATCTCGACCGCTGAGCTTCAATACGCCCTCGATGATTCCCTGTGGTCCGAAGATCCACGCCGACTTACTGCTGTCGATCGCACTGATGGCGTCCGGCCACAGTGCCACTTCGTCGCCTGATGGCTCTTGTTGATGGATGGCGCTATGGATTACCGTCTCAGCAATCTGTCGCCATGGCTTACTGTCGTCGTGCTCGGCCAGTCTCAGCAGTGCCACGGCGTAGCGCAATCCGTTCCACTGAACCGGACGGCCGAACCACGAACCGCGATGCCACGTTGCGCCGAAGACCGGAATGCTTGCACCGAGCAGGAACGGTTTGTCGGGATCTTCCCATAGATAGATGAATGGCAGGCCACGGTCGGCCCACGTCACTGCGTCGTGCAGCCATCGCTTGTTGCGAGTGAAGCGATACGCTTCGACGTACGCGTCGACGGCGTCGGCTGCTGCCAATACGTCAGGCGTATGTACGGGTACTTCCCAAACCTGGGCCGCGCGCGGCACGCGAAACTTCTCCATCAACGCCAACGTTCGCTGCATTTCGTCGAACGCCTCCCAGTCGCCGGCAATGCGAGCGTACCGTAGGACCTCGTATGCATTGCGAGCACACGTGCCGACCTCGACGGCGTTATCGGGACCGAGTTCATAGTAGTCGCGACCCTCGAAGGGCCCGTCTTTCGGCTTGAGATCCGCATCGAAGCGCCATGCGCCTCGTTCGTCACGCGAATAGACCAGTCCGGCCGCATGGCCCGGATTGGCATAGCCCAAATCTGCACGCCGTCCAAATCGCGCGGCATCCAGACGCGGTTCGCAACCGACCAGCCCGATTACATCTTCGACTCGATCGCGACATTGCTTGGCGACCGTCTGGCTGGGGCTCAACATCGAGCCAACGAGCAGATCGGCAACGTAGCTTCGCGGCCGCCCCGTCTTGGACATAACCGTGTTTCCTTTGGTCAACCACCACTCTTGAGTCTCCGGCAGCCAAAGCGATTTCAAGTAAGCTTGCATCGAGAACTCGATCTCGCCTTCGTAAGAACCGTGAGGCAACGGAGCGGGCTTGGGAAAGCCGTGCTTCTGCGCCCATGCGTCGATAGCCGCCAGTGGCGAGTCGGCCTGGGCATCGGCAAAGATCGTGGCCTCCAACCGAAGCGGCCGATCGGGCTTCACCGGATAGGGCGTGGCGGCTTCGCGTGCATTTTCTTCGACGAATTCGGGGACGGTTGGCAGGAACAGACCGGCCAAGTGCGCCCGCTGGTTCCCGAACCGGTCGGGCGATGCGAACACGGCCGACGGCTTATCGCGCTGGCCGTCCCACCGTTGATGGACGTCCCAGAGGAGTCCGACCGTGCCAAACCGCGAGTGGATGCCGATGGCAGGAATCGTGATCTTGTTAGGATGGACCACGTAGCGTTTCCGGTCCGGATGATCCTCGGCGATGTCCAGCGAATCGGAGGAAACCTCGTCGTCGACCAGCCATTCCAGCCCCGGAAAGACGGCTTCGTCACGTTCGAGCACGTACAGCATCGGCCCGTCAAAGGCCAACAGATCACGTGGCTTGTCGCAACCTAGGTCATAGCTCGCGGTGATGCTGTGCGACCGCGAGGCGAGTTCGAATCTGACGCTGCCGCTCCACTTGGCCCCATCGTCGTCCTGCTCGGTCCACTGAACCTGCAAGAGCCCCGGATTGCCGGGTGTAGCGCTGATCTGCTGGTCCGAAAAGACGGTCCGTTCGACACGCTGGCCGGCTTCGTCGCGATAGACCACGCGGCAAAGACGTGGCAACCATGCGACCGGTTGCCATTTGCCGCTTTTCGCGACGGACAATTCGGCGGGTCCCACACCAAACTCGTTCCCGCGGAGAACCAAGCGAACATACTCGTTGGCCAGTATGGCATAGTCGTCGGTCACCGCAGCTTGGGGGCGGCCTGTTGTGGTCGGTGTGTCGACCAACGCCCCTACGACCAGACTGCTTTCTGCCGTCAGCTCACCGTCTATGTTCTCAGCTCGCGCGCACACAGACACTTTCACGTCGGGGGACTGATCCGATGGCTGGACGTCGGCCCGAAGTGTGACCGAGCGGCCGGGAGGAATCTGTTCGATGGTTTTCGCGATCGTTTTCTCGGCCAGCAGGAATTCGGCAGTAGGCTTCTTCACAAAAACGTTGCCAGTGTTCTCCAAAACGCATTCGATCGGTGTCAGCGGCCCAACGGCGGTCACCGGCATCACGGGGCCAAAACTGCGGATGGTCAGGGCCGGGGCCAAATCGAACGATGCGCGCGATTCCACGTCGCCTGACTTGGCGACCACATTCCACGATTGCGCTGTCTTGCGACCGCCGTTTACGGTCCACATTGCGCGTACCGCGTCGCCGGGCGCGAGGCGACCAACTGGCACGTTCGCGTTTTCCGCCTTCAGTCCGTTGGGCAACTCGATGGACGCCTGCACGTCGTCGGCATTCGCATCGCCCGCGTTTTCGATCTTGGCTCGGACAACGCAACACTCGCCTGGACGATTCGCGTCCTCTTCTAACCGAATCGTCCCCACGCGCAGGATCACGCCTACGCGGTCGACGTGGGAGAAGTCGTCCAGCAACAACTCGCCGGCCGTGCCAACGATTCGCGCAGCGAAGTGTACCCAGCGGACTTTGGAATTCTCCGTGAAGTCGTACTTCAGTCGCCCGTGATGCCACTGGCCATCGCCTATATGCGTGGCCGGCACAACGAACGTGGCTCGCTGTGATCCAGAACCCTCGCGTGGCTCCTCGTTCATGGGAATCGCATAGACGCACAACTGGGCGTTCTCGGCCGAGACGGCCTTGTACCAGAAGTCGATCCCGCCTCGAAGACGATCGAGCATTGCGCCGCCGTCTTGGGGATTGGGGCCACTGGCCCGATTGATGCCCGTTTCGAGCGTGGCAGTATCGGCCGTTCTCGCCAAGCGTAGAGCACGCTCGCCAGTGTGAGCGTCGCTGACGACCTTGACGTCGTCGCCGACTGGGCCCCAATCCACGGGAAACCCGCCAGGCGTGACGTCCTCGAAAGAACCGTTAGTACACGGGTTGTCGGCAGCCGATGCCGAAAGTGCTAGCGCAAGGACTGCGCAGGGAAAAAATGAGAAACGCATGATCTGCCCCCAATCGCTTCCATGTAGTCCAGCTTCCAGGTCCTACGTTCACAAGCAGAACTTGGAAACAAGTTGTGCATCCGATACGAAACGTGTTTTCGGTTCCCCCAGGATTCTCGCGGCTGGATCGTTTAACCGCAAGCCGGAGGTTGCTGTGAAAGTAGGTCCCGCTTGCCGAGCGGGACCTGGGATTCCGAGGTCTCTCAGCACGTCCAGGTCCCGCTCGGCAAGCGGGACCTACCTTCCGCCCCAATTGTAGCGAACACTCTGCCGATGTTGCATCCGAATATACAGCGCGAACACGATCTCGTGCGCCGAATACTCGCGCCAGTTTCGCTAGCTTTACTTCGTTTCCCGATAGTTGCCGCTCGTATGACTCAATAGTCGAATCGAGAGGTGTCGATCTGCTTGCCTTCCTTCAGCATCCATTGGTCTTGGGCATCGAGGAAATGATAGGCGGCGGTTAGCGAGTAGATGTTCGCGGTCTGAAATTCCAGTTCCAGCCGGATCACCTTGCCGATCAGATCGCTCGAGTTTGCTGCCTTCCAGCTCAGCGTCCAGTCAAACTGATCCTCGCCCTGGAAGGGTACGCAGTTTTCAAACGTAAAACCTTCCACTGGCTGGCTCTGTTCGTCGGTGATCTGATATCGCACCTCGCCATATGGGGCCGACGCGTTCAAAGTGATCTCCGGGGACCATACGGCAAGCGGCTTGGTCTGTATGCGCGCCCAGTCACCTCGGGGCCGAAGATACATGAAACCATCCTCGCGCAGACGGTGCATGGTGATCGCCTGAGCGGTGTGCCCCTGTCTATTAAGGGCGCGTTCCCGACCGTGCGAGGCACGCGAGGCGCCCGAGTAGATTCGAATCTCGTGGCCGTGCTCGATCATGCTGTAAGGGCGTAATTGCGTGCATCCATGCTCCGGATACGGATTCAGCGGCAAGAACGGCTCGCGCTTTCCGCGGGTGAAACGCACGCCGTCGTAGCTGTACGTCAACTCCGCGTCCATTGGCCCGAAAAACTGATTGAAACTGCTCACCGGGCGGCTGGACGCATTGTGGAACACCCAAAGCAGGCCCACGAAGAGATGTCCGTACGGGATAACGGGCATCGTGTAGAAACCGACGGGCGCGGTATCCAGCGGGTCCATCTGAAACAGCAGCTCCGGCTCCATCCATTCGCGGAAATCCGACGTGGTCTGCATACAAACGCGGCGATCTCCCCAACCGGGACGCACGATCATGCAGTGTCGCCCAAGGCTTTCGTTATAGAAACCGAAGTACGGCGGTTCCGGATGCCAGTCGGATCGCGACCAGCAGTAGTCACGTTTTGTCTGCCAGTTCAGCCCGTCGCGAGAAACCAGCATCAGCTCTTCGTGGAAGTATCGTCTTACGCCTTCCTCCGTGGCGATCTTGTGCCACGCGTGGCCGCTATCGGCCAGTGCCCGCTGGTAGACTGATTTGCCGCCTTGCTGGGCATACATCTTGAAGGGAAATCCGTCCTTGGCGACTGGGTCGACGTACAGACCGCCTGCGGCAGCGTCGGGCAAGGTGAAGATATGGTGATCGGCTTTCTTCCCTCCTGCTGCCTCATCGGCAATTTCGATTTCCGGGTGTGGATCGGGCTTCCAGTGAATCCCATCATCGCTGACGGCCGTCATCATCCGAATGGGACTCCAGGCGATGTTGTACAGCATCCGCCAGACACCGGCGTCGCGGTCGAAGAACACACTTGGCTTGCCGGCACCCTTTTCCGGCATGGTATTGTCCACATACGTGGCTTCGGGAACGAATTCCGGTGTCCCTTGGACAAGTTCCACGTTGTCCCAATAGTCCAACTTCCAGAGGTCAAAGAACAGCATTTTCTTTGTCGGTGGAATCGTTCCGAACTGGCGACTCGTAGGTGGCGGAGACGCCACCGTGGCAGACTCGGCTCCCACAGTCCCTGGCTTTGCCGCATTCGCTAAAGAAGCGACTGTTGCCAAACCGAGTGTCGAGCAGAAATCGCGTCGCCTGATTCCAGTCATCCCGCTGTCCTCCTCACGGTCGTGATCGTATACTCGATCCATGAAACACC
This sequence comes from Pirellulaceae bacterium, assembly GCA_016784735.1. Taxonomy (GTDB): domain Bacteria; phylum Planctomycetota; class Planctomycetia; order Pirellulales; family Pirellulaceae; genus JADHUC01. The sequence goes on from JADHUC010000333.1 coordinate 9,158, forward strand.
TATGCCTCGAACGTAGGCAGACGTATCGTACCGGTCAAGCCGACTGACAGCGGCTTCGGGCGATTGCGTTACCTTGCAGGGCACCTGCCATGAGTATTGTCGTAGCTTGTCGATGCGGGAAACGGTTTTCCGCGCAGCCATATCTGGCGGGAAAGCGCGTGAATTGCCCGGAGTGCGGATCGCCGATCGCGATTCCCACGCCCCAGCCGGATCCGCAGCAGACTCCGGCGCTCGAACCGCTGGGCACGTCGAGTGGAGACGACTTTTGGAACGAGACGATTGCGTCGACGCCGACTTCGCCCTTTGCCGGCAAGACCGCGCCCGCGTCGCCAGCCTTCGGCGTTTCCAGTCCAAGCAAACGCCAATTCAAAGTCTGGCCGTTTGTTGTCGCGGGTGTCGTGGCCGCGGTGTTGATCCTCGTGTGTGGGGGCGGGTTCCTCATTTGGAGCAAAGTCTCCAGCTTCGTGGGGCAAGAACGCGAATGGGTGTCGACATTGCCGGAAGAGGATTACGCGGATGTGCGGCGCAGTTTTCGAACCGACTTAGTGCAGCGTGGTGCGCCGCCTCAGGAATGGGAGCCGCTCAGCACGCCAGACGGCGCGAAGCGAATCGACTACCGCTCAGGGAACCTGACGCTTGCAGCGTTCGTCGATCCTCCACTGAGTGATGATTCGGAACGTCCGGGCCTGCTGTTCTTACACGGCGGTTTCGCGTATGGCGATGGCGACTGGGAAATGGCCCAGCCCTACCGCGACGCAGGATATGTGGTCATGACGCCCACGCTGCGAGGCGAGAACGGCCAGTCCGGCAAATTCACACTGTACTTCGACGAGGTGGGTGACGTGCTGGCTGCGGCAGATGCCTTGGCGGCATTGCCGTATGTGGACGACGAACAGATCTTTGTCGCAGGCCACAGCGCCGGCGGCTCGCTGGCCGCGCTGGCCGCCATGGCTTCGGACCGTTTTCGAGCCGCCGCCTCGCTATCCGGCTGCATGGACCAGCGACTGAATGCCGACATCGCACCCTTCCGGCAGTCGGACGAGCGCGAATTCCAGGTGCGTTCGCCTCGATACTATGCATCCAGTTTCAAATGCCCAACGCGTTTGTATGTCGGCAGCCAAGAGATCCTCTTGGCATCGTCGGCCGAGGGAACCGCGACCCGAGCCCGCAAGGCCGGCTTGGACGTCCAGGCGCAACGCATTCCAGGCGACCATTTCACGTCAGTCACTCCTGCGATCCGCCACAGCATCACCTTCTTCCGGCGGCATCTCAAATCCGGTTTCACGCCACGAATGACGTTGCCGCCTATCGCGACCCCGGAAGTGCCGTCGTTTGAGCCGCCTACGTTTGAGCCGCCCACATTTGAACCACCCACGTCGCCGGTTACGCCTCCTACCATTCCAGGCCCTTCTTCGCCCAGTTATACGCCGCCTCGGCCGCCGAGCTTCACGCCACCGAGTCATCCAAGCTTCTCCCAATCGCGGGCCGTAGTTGTCTTCGAGATTCTCGGCTACGAAGGCAGAATGCCCAAACGCTCGGCAGCCCGCCACGCGTTGATCAGGATTCCCTGGGTAGACCCCGTGCGAATTGAGGTGAACGAGTCGGCCGGAACGTTGACAGTCGGCGTACGCGGCAGGTCGGTTAGCACGGCGGCGGCCAAATCCGCCTTAGAGCAGGCCGGCTTCCAAGTGGGCGCGACCACGTATAAAGGCCAGTAGGTCCCGCTTGCCGAGCGGGACCTTCTTCGCGGGTGGATGGCCGTTCGCATTTCAGGTCCCTTCCGGCAGAAGGGACCTACTTGTTGATGGATGGTCGCTACGCGCCTCCAGCTCCCGTCCGGCAGAAGGGACCTACCAGGACCCATACGGCCAATCGCCATATTTGGGTAACGAGTCCGGCTTTTACTGGATTGTCTCGAATGTAGCGTAGGATCTTCTCGTCCTCTTCGTCCGAACGTGACCAGTGGTCGAACCACTCTCGTTGCCAGAACCGGTCTCCGCCGTGATTCATAACCTTTGCCGCTTGGTGCCCTGTCCAGCGTTTGAAGTCCTCCAACGCTGCCTTCAGTCGTGCGCCCGTAAGCTCAAAGAACAAGTGGACGTGAGTCGGCATGATCACATGCCGAAACATGTGCCAGTCGCCTCGTTCTTCGCGATGCTGGATCGATTCGCGGAGCATCGACGCGATCTCCGGCCGCCGCAGATGCGTGACGTGTTCAGCCCGATCAAGCCAATCTTCCATCTCCTTGAAGATCTGCCGCTGCGTCTGCAACCAGGCTTCGTCTCGGTTGGTCAGTTTCGTGAGTTGGTCCGCGAGCGCTCGAATTCGATCGCGACCAACGTTCGGAATCGCGCCGGCCAAGTGAATCGTAACGAAGTATCTCCCGTCTTCGACTTCCCAATGTGGCAACCGGCCACACCAGAACGCGACCGTCCGAGGCTTGCGTTTCATGGGGGGCTCCAGTAGGTCTCGTTTGCCGAACGGGACCTTCTTTTCTGATGGATGGTCGTTCGCGATTCCAGGTCCCTTCCGGCAGAAGGGACCTACTTGCTGGTGGATAGTCTTCTCGCGCTTCAGGTCCCTTCCGGCAGAAGGGACCTACTGGGCGCGATCACGTGATCAAGTTCCAGCTCTCGAACGTGCCGCTCGATTCTCTCGCGTTGCGGGCCGCGAAATCTCTGGAAGGGTTCGGCCATGGCGTCGTCGCAGATACCCAGGCAGGAGAGGGCGCATTTGACGCCCTTCAGAAAGGCCGATGCGTGTTGCCCCACTGAGTAGACGGTCGACGCCAGCTTGATCACCTTGGCCTGAAGCATGAGGACGGTGTCGCGATCGCCGCGCACGGCTGCCTCGTAGAGGTCGACAAACAATCGCGGCGCGAGATTGGCCCCGCCCGCTACGCCGCCGTGGCCGCCCATCAATACGGCCTCGGCCAGCAAGGCTTCGGGCCCGATCAGTAGCGACAGGCCCGAACGGCGATCGACCAACTGCTTTGCTTCGTGGAAGTAGCTCATATTGCCCGAACTGTCCTTTAGGCCGACGACGTTGGGCAGTTCGAAGAGGCGTTCGAGCGTTGTGGCCTCGAAGGCGATCTTCGTGTGGCTGGGCATGTTGTACAGGAAGATCGGCAGCGGAATTTCCTGAGCGATGTGTTCGATGTATTCGACCAGTTCTGGCTGCCCGGCCGGGAAGTAGTACGGCGCAGACAATACTACCGCCGCGGCACCCGCATCCGCCGCATGCTCCGTCAGATTGACCGATTCTACAAAGGCCGTATCTGTCACGCCGACCAGCACGGGTACGCGACCCGCGACCAACTCGCCGACGCGCTCGATCAACTCGCACCGCAGTCGGTAGCTGAGGTTGGGGCCTTCGCCGGTCGTTCCGAGAATGAACAGGCCGTGGACACCGCCCGCCAGGATGTGTTCGACCAGTCGCGCAAGCCCCGCATGATCAAGCGTATCGCGATCCGACAGCGGCGTGATCATCGGCGGAACGATCCCACGCAACGGTGCCGGCAGTTTATCGGTGACCGTCACAATCTCTGCTCCGTTGTTTTGACTGCCCTGAGCGACTGTCCAGTCATAGTATACACCACGGAAACCGATTCATCTGCCGGAGAACTCCGCGGCGGCATCGACCAGTGCCTCGATATTCTCGCGTTTTGCGTCGTGTGGCAGGGCACAGCCGGAGCCAAGGATGAAGCGACCGTTACGATCGCCTTCTTCCATACATCTTACCGCTTCTTGGCGCACCTCGTCCGGTGTGCAGTTGGAGAACGACAAGGTGTTGACGCCACCCATCAACACAATCGTGTCTCCAACCGCCCGGCGCACATCGGCCACGGTGAAACCGCCTAGAGGGTCCAACGGGGCGATGCAGTCCAGCCCGGCCTCGATCAGCAATTCGACCACCGGCAGAACGTTGCCGCAGACGTGACAGTAGATCTTCACGTTCGGGCAGTAACGGTGAAGCTCGTCGCACACTTCCTTCATGTGCGGGAAGACGAAGTCACGCCATTGCATCGGAGAAATCACCGACATATTCGCCACCGAATCGTTCAGCCGCAGGGTGCGGAGTCCGTGGTCGATGTTGAACTTGCCTCTTTCGATCGCATAAGCCGTGCCCTTGTCCATCAAGGCATGTACCAGACGCGGAGCGTCGATCAAGTCGAAAAGCGCCTGCTCCATTCCACGCAGGCTGACACAGAACGCCAGCGTGGCCGAATCGCAATCGCCGCTGAGTCCCAGTCGCTCGCCGACGGCCTCCTGCATTTGACGCAGACAATGGCCGTGGCCGGATTGTTCATAGAAGCACTTGTCCGGGACCGCAATCCGTTTGACGTCGGCCAGATCAGCGACCAGCGGTTCCGAATGAGTCCAACTCGTGTGAAAGGCGACACAATACGGATCATCGAGCCTGAAATCCTCTCGGCGTTCCAGACGTGTGGCCAAACCGCCTTGAAGATCGATTTCGCCAATCATCCGACCATCCGCATCGGCTTCGTACAGCCGGCCGTCTTCCTCACGCGTCTTCCGCGGCGGGAAGAGGAACAGCCGCGCGCCGTCGACACCCGTCGCCAATGCGGCATCGACGATCACTTTCATGGCCGTGAGAGGATTCTCGATCACTTCACGCAGTGGTGTATCGGTAAGGCTCGCAGCCACGTTCACCCAAATCTTCGGCATCACCGGCACGCGGTCCGGTGTTCCGCCAGCGAACGTAACAGCCAGCCGTTCTGCCGGTTGCATGTTGGTTGGTTGATTCATAATCCGATTTCCGGTCTGGGTAAGGCGCTTTGTCGTTTAACCCGAAGCCGGAGGCGATGGCGGGAAGTAGGATGGACGGTCCACGCGAATCGCCCGCCATCGCCTCCGGCTTCGGGTTAAACGCAATACCGTTCAATTTTTCATAACTACTGTCTGTATAAAGGTTTTCTTTAAGGGCGGTAGCTTCCTGTGTTCGGGACGAGCTTTGTTCCAATGAGACATTTTGCGT
>JADHUC010000334.1 GCA_016784735.1 Pirellulaceae bacterium
ACACACAACATCGCTAACAAGCATTTTTTCGCCCCCAACTCCCTGCACCTACAGCTGAGGGAGCTTGGGGGCGAAAAAATGCGGGCCACTTCAGTAACCGTTGACCCTCCGCAAGCCCACGGTTGCTTCGCAGGAGCCGTAAATAATGGCTTTCAGTGTGGACCAGGCGCGCAATGGGTCGTTGGGGCCGTATACTCCCGGCGCCATGATGTTGTATATCACAGAAAAGGCGAGTCCAAAAACGACAAGAGCAATCAGCGCGCGGGGGGCACCACTTCTCTTTCGGAAGAACTTCACCGTTGCCAAGATGCCCAGGATCACAAGAATAACGGGGCCGAAGAATTCGACAAGCATAAAAAACGGATCGGCTGGTGGCGGCGATCCCGCGGGCCAGCTCCTTCTCACGAGCGAAGACACAGCGAGGTCCAGCAGCGTGAAACACAGGACGACTGGCAGCGCAGCCGCAACCACCCAAAGCCAGCCGCCGACGGGGACACCGTTAGTGTTTGTGTGTTGATCTTCGTCCATCTTGTTCCTCCTTTCGGCGAACGGTTGACTATGACGAAACAGCATTGGACGTTGGCGGAGCTTAGACCTCTCAATGCCCCGGCAAAGCTTCTCTTCGTTGTGCCTCCTCATCGAAGATCAGGCAGCCTTCGCGTGTCTGCCTACAAGAACAACGCAGAGGCGCCACGCGAATTCCGTGATGGCGCGAACAATGGTTGCAGCGTGGTACAGGTGCGATGCTGACGGTGCGGAATCCACCTGTACTGGGAATCGCCATTATCACTACAACATCACGGCGCCACGCGATTTTCAGAGAGCGACACCAGGTTCGGCTTCTTCGTGGCGGCTACTGGAGAACGTTGAGCACACGAGTGGCCACGTCGCTGGGATTATGGGCAACGAGGCGCCTGTTACGAGCAAGGTTTGAACCAGAGCCGAACATGCGGATGCGGTGGACCAGTACCTACCCTTGCGCTCGCTGTGGGCTCACAATCGGCCGTCTGGGAAACGCGAGGCGTCGACAGGTGAGACCTACCGGCCATCATCGATTGCGAGCTGGCTCGATGTCGGCACGCTCGCCTCGATGGGCTATAACGTGTTCGTGGACTTGAAAAGCGGCGTGGGCCTCTCGCTCAACGTGGCTTGGGCGCGGAGGAATCGCCGAGATCCACCTTCACTCGATTTGGGTCATTACTCCAGCCGTATCGCCTGCTAAACTCGTCCGGCGTTAGCGTCTCCTGGCCCTTGTCGGTCTGGACGACGTAGACGAGTTCCTTTGCCACGCCCGGTGAGCCGCGGTAATGGCCGTCGGGGCTGATAGCGACATGCTGCAAATCCCGCAGTGGAACAATTGTGTTGATCACCTTGCCGTCGTCAGCCCGTTCCAGGCGGATCATGCCGTCTTGCGCAGTAACGCGAAGTTCCCCATCGGGCGAGATCGCATCCACGGAGTCTGGTACGGCGGATAACAGCTTTTCTGATTTGACGTCGAAGGTGCACGTCAACCGAGGATCGCGGGCGCTGTTACACTGTAATTCGTACGAAAGCAACGTTGTTTCGTCATGCCAACGCAACTTGTACGGCACACCCTTTCCACTGAGCTTGCATCGCAGCCGTCCCGATTCTACATCAAACACGCAAATGTTCTCGCCGCCCGGCGTGGCAGAGAGGGCCGCCGCCAAAGTTTGTCCATCCGGCGACCAGGCCACGGGGCCAAAGGGGACGCCCATGTCGATGGAGAAAGTCTTGCGGAGCGTGGCCGACTCGGCATCGTAGATTTGCACCGGTGCCCCATACACACCGGTAACTGTCAAGCTCTTCCCGTCGGAAGACCAAGCCAATCCACTTAACCCTGTTGGTATCTCTCGCTGTAACTCACCGGATCTTATGTCCCACAGTTGTAGTTTGTGATTCGGCCCCCGTATCCCAATGGCCAAGATGTCACTGTCGGGCGAAAACGCCATGTCCGAAATTCCCGGGTCAGTCTCCAACGCTCGCAAGGGCTTTCCTGAACGGGTCTCCCAAAGTTGCACGGTCCCGTCCAAGTGAGCAGTAGCCAGCACGTCGCCTTCGCTTGAGAAGCATGGTGGAACACATCGCGTCGGACGCCCCGTGTACAGACAACTCTGCACCCGACACCGGGGCAGCAGATGCAATCGCGAACCCGAGTTGGCGTCCCGTAACTCCACGAGACCTTCGCCAGACTCCCAATAGGACAAAGCAAGGAGGTCCCCGCCGGGAGAGCAAGACAGGTGCCGTACAAGGTAGCCGCACCCGCTTAGCCCCACCATCTCCGGAAGTAACTCCTCATAAAGCATCTCACCCGTTTCGATCTGCCAATGCTTCAGATCCCTGCCGTAAACCGTGATGGCCGTTTCTCCGATGGGTGACCAAGCGAAGCGATGGAATCCGTCGTTGGCCGCCCACTTACCGAAGGGCCTGAAGGGCTCCCAACGCTTCCCGCTTTCCGTGTTCCAAAGGCCATAGGACTGACCGCCCGAGGTGGCCAGTATTCTGCCGTCAGGAGACCAGTCCAAGGCGGCGCACGGCGAGCATCCTGCCTGCCACGTATGGCCAAGTTGACAGTCTGCAGATCCCACGACCCACACCTTGACTGTGCCGTTCTGGCCCCACGAGGCCAGCTTTTCGCCGTCGGGAGACCAAGCTAAGTGCCATACGCTAGAGTCCGCGTGAGCATCGAAGCTATGGAAGAAAACCTCGCCGGACGAAACATCCCAAAGCTGAATCGACCCGTCCGTACAGCCTGAAGCCAATAGCCGACCGTCTGGCGACCAAGCCAGCGAGAGGACCGGAGCCGAGTGGCCTTCATAGGCGCGAGAGGAATGAGTTCTGATGGTGCGAAGCACTAAGCCCGATTCCGTGTCCCAAAACCGAATCGTACCGTCCCAGCCTCCAGAGGCGAGGAACTTGCCGTCTGGCGACCAAGCGGCGCACCAAACCTGCAGATCATGACCCAACAGCGTTTTGACCAGACCGCCCGTGACGGGATTCCACAAACGAATGGCCCCGTCGTCACTGTACGTGGCGAGGAGGCTTCCGTCGGGATTCCACGCAGCCGCGGCTCCTGCGCGATGGCCGCGAGTTTCGATGGTCCACGAGCGGACGCCTTTGATCGGTGCCGGATTGGTGACGAGTGCCATCTCGCTCATTGGTTTTCCTGGTTCCAAGTCCAGCGGCTCGGGCTCGATCTTGGTTGGCACCGGTTTGGGTTTGGGTATCGGTTTGCCAGGTTTCCAGCCGAGCGGGCGCTCCGGCGTTTTCTTGATGGCCGACGTTTCGGCTTCTCTTGCCGCGCCAGGCGTCACCTTGCTCGGCTCGTTCTTCCAGCCGTACTTTTCTGAGAACTCTTCAGGCGTCAGCGTTTCCTGACCTCGGTCGGTCTGGACCACATAAATCAAACGCGGTTGAACGCCTTCCGTCCCTCGATAGTGCCCAGCGGGACTCACGGTCAGGTACTGGTTGTTTCTCAACAGCACGATCGTGCCGCGAGCCTGGCCCGTTACCGTCTCCCACAGCCGCACCGTGTTCACCTCGGGGCTGGCCAACAGCCGGCCGTCGCGCGAGAAGCTCCCCGGCCTGGGTCCGCGGAACGTAGCAGCCAGTGGTCTGGCTGCCTCCAGGTTCCAGATGCGCAATGTGTCACTAAGAGAGACCAGCGTCTTTGCGTCCGGCAACCAGGCCACACGCCTTACGGGAGCGTCGTGTTCGAGGGTTTCGACTACCCGACCTGATTCCGCCTCCCAGAGCCGGAGCTTGCCGTCGTCACAGCCCGATGCGAGGGTCTTGTCGTTCGGAGACCAAGCCAGACACATAATGTGCCACGACGGATCGGGGAGGGTAAGGGTGCGAACCAGTTGCCCCGATTCGACATCCCAAAGCCGCACGCTACCATACACACGCAAGGTGGCTATGGTCTTCCCCTGCGGGGACCAGGCTACCTGGCCAATTTCCCCCTCGGGGTGCCGTAGGTCGTGAATCACTTGTCCCGACTTCACGTCAAAAAGCGACACTGCACGTTCGTCTCCTCTGGTACCCACTGCGAGGATCGTGCCGTCCGGAGACCAGGCCGAGGTGGAGATGAGGCCGGTGTGATCCAGCGTCTTGACCACACGGCCGGATTCCACGTTCCAAAGCAGCACGGCTGTGTATGGGTGAACAGCGCTGCGCGACACGAGCATCTTCCCGTCTGGAGACCATGACTCCGGGAACAAAGAGCCCTCGACACCGCTTCGGTCTTCCCCAAGAGCACGAAGCTGTCCGGACTCGACGTTGTATATTTGCAGGATTGGCCTGCCGCTGTCGGAGGACGATTCCGCCAAAGCCAGATTCCTGCTGTCCGGCGACCAAGCCGTTTTGGCGTGCGGAGGTATCGACATAGCGACTGCATTTCCGGCAAAATGGTCGAGCCGCTTGCCAGATTTAGCGTCCCAGAGTTCCACCCTGCCGTCGTCACGGCTGGAAGCCACGGTCTTGCCGTCTGGGGACAAGGCTAAGCAACGAGTAATGCTTTGCGTCTCGATCTCGCGAAGCGTCTGACCGGTCGCGACATCAAGAAACACCAAATTAAATGTGACGCCTGGGTTACAAGAGACCAAGGTCGCAGCATCCGGGGACCATGCGACCGTCCCGTCTTCGAACTCGCGGAGCACCGCACCCGATTTGGCATCCCAAAGGCGCGCCGGAGTGCCTCCGGAGGCCAGGATGTTCCCATCCGGCGACCAGGCCACGTATTTAGCTCCGCCCCCGCCTTCCAGCAATTTGCGAAGCAACTGTCCCGATTCCGCGTCAAAGAGTCCCAACTCCCCCACCCCTCCGACAACAGCCAGGATCTTTCCGTCGGGCGACCAAGCCACAGAACGAGAGTAGCCCCCCGGCCCATTACCAAGGGTGTGAAGCGGTTGGCCTGATTCAAGATCCCAGATTTGGTTAGAGACGGCAAGCATCTGACCGGTTGGCGACCACGCCAAAGCGTCGACCCGGGTCCACCCCGGATTTCCGACCGAGGGTCCCTCGATTTCGCGGAGTACTTGGCCCGAATCGGCGTCCCACAACCGCACGATCCCTGTCCCATCCCCCGAAGCCAGAATCTTCCCATCCGGCGACCACGCCAAACTCCGCACTTCGCCCTCATGGCCCACTAGGGCACGAGCCAAACGCCGCGCGTCAACATCCCAGAGACGGATGACACCGTCCGCGCCGCCGGCAGCCAGCAGCCGACCAGCCGGATTGAAAGCCAACGCGTGTACCGGGCCGGAGTGACCGTATGGCGCCATCGTCCACGAGCGGACGCCATTGATCGGTGCCGGGTTGGTCACTAGCGCCATTTGGCTCAGTGGGTCACCGGGTTTCAGATCCAGCGGCTCGGGCTCGATGTTGATCGGTACGACCTTCGGGCGGGGTGCCGGTTTGCCCGGTTTCCAAGCGAGCGGGCGCTCGGGAGGCTCTTTCGCTGGAGGCGTGTCTGCTGGCTCAGGCGGGGTGCTCGTTGGCGCAGGCCGTTTCAGCACGACTTTCACTCTGGTCTTCTCGCCTCGGCGGACCGTCACCGTGTCCCGGTCGACCTGAACGCGATCGTCCCCGCCGCGCAGTTGGATGTCGTACTCGCCTTCCTTTAGCCGGATAGTCCAATTCGAGTCGGCGTCGACGATCTCGATTTCCTCGCCCCCACGCTTGACGACCACTTGGACGTTCTCGTCCTCCGCCTCGACCACCAACGTCCCGTGCCGTCCGGTGATGGTCAGGACAAAACCCAACAGCACAATCCCAGCCACGGCCGCAGCGATGGCCAGCCATCTCGGGCGCATCCAGAAGGTGGCGGGGATTGGCTGAGGTTCGGCGGGTCCGCTCGGGCGCGTATCGGTCACAGCCGACATGACCGACGGCTGAGTGTCCGTTGATGGTTTGTCCGGCTTGACAGTCTCGCTCGATTCAGTCTCAGCCTTGCCCAAGAGACCCGCCAGATCGCAATCCGCGGCGAACGGCTCCAACGCAGCGGCCACCTCGCTCGGGCTGGAAAACCGCTCGCCTGGCTCCTTGGCCAACATCCGATCAAGTGTCGCCGCCAGCCCTTCCGACACCTCGTCCCGACGCTCGCGAATTGGCGGGATCTCCTCCACGACATGCGCCATCATCTTTTTCATCGCGCCGTGGTAGTCTGGACCGCCGAACGGGGCGTGACCGGACAGCAGCTTGTACAAAGTGCAGCCGAGACTGTAAATGTCGGCGCGAATGTCCACCTTATGGCTATCGGTGGTTTGCTCTGGCGCCATGTAGTCCGCGGTGCCCATCATTTGGCCGTTGGCGGTCAACTCCTCGGCCCCTTCGACCTGCTCGGGTCGCAGCAGCGCCAATCCGAGGTCTAGAATCTTTACTATTGCCGATTGCCGATTTGCGATTGCCGATTCAGGCGCGGCTTCTCCGTCGCTGACTGCTGACTGCTGACCGCTGATGGCCAACATGAGATTCGACGGCTTGATATCGCGATGCACCAAGCCGCGGTCGTGGGCGTATTGCAGGCCCAAAGCGGCTTGTCGGGCGATTTCACAAGCGTCGGCGATCGGCAGAGGTCCGCAACACTGAACGAGCTTCGATAGATCGGCCCCTTCGACGTATTCCATGACCAAGTAGTGTTTTCCCTCGAACTCGCCGGCATCCAGGGCACGAACAATGTTCGGATGATCGAGCTTGCCAACCGCCTCCATCTCGCGTTCGAACCGAGCCACCGCCCCGTCGTCCTGCGTGCGTTGAGGCGGTAAGACTTTCAGCGCTACCACTCGTTTTAACTTCGTGTGGTGCGCCTTGTAGACCGCGCCCATGCCGCCTTCGCCCAGCTTTTCCAGAAGCTGATACTCGCGGATGCTTCCCAACCCGGATTGCTCCGATGAAGGCGATCGTGCCGAGGGGGCAGCCGCGCCGAATGAACTTTCTGCGATCGCTTCGGCCTGTGCCACGGCATGCTGGCACTGCGATTCCCGCTGGTACTCATCGTCGGCCACGGGCTGCCGCAGCCTGTCGACGAGCGAGTCCGACTGACGTTCCAGTTCTTCAACCGTCGTTTCGCACTTCGGGCAGGTATCCAAGTGTTCCTCGATGTGCTCCGCCAGATCTTCGGACAGCGTGCCCCGAACATAGGTGATCAGCATGTCATGGGTCGGACAGGAATCGGAAGACATCGGTCACGTCCTCGCTTGATTGAATCGGCGGCCCATCCAGACCGGTGGCTCGGGCCGTAGCTTCACACCGGACTCCCTGTCTTATACAACGCCAGGGCGCCACGCGACTTGCGGTTCATAGCTATTCCACGAGGCCATCTAGTTCCAGCCTAAGTCGCCGCAGCACGCGGTACTTGGCTTGGCGGACGGCCTTTCTTGTCATGCCCCAATCCTCGGCGATCTCGGCTGCCGCGTGGCCGTCGATCGCCATTCGCCAAAACGCCTGCCACGTGCGATCCTCGAATTCGCTGCGCAGCAACTCCAGCGAACGAAGCTCCAACTCATGCTCGTCGCCCCCGAAAGAATCTGTTGCTGATGACAAGTCCGGCGGCGAATCGGGGATCTGCGCAAGCTGCTGCTGCGCGTCGGTGCCGCCTTCGGCTTGGGCTTCGCGCTGACCATGGCGAAAGTGGTCCATGATCTTGCTTCGGCAGATCGTCCAAAGCCAACCGCGGAAACTGTCGCGTGGACGGTCACGCCGGAAGTTTGTCATATTGGCGGCTACGGCCAGGAAGACGTCCTGGCAAACGTCGGCCGCGTCGTCGGCCCCAAGACCAGCCCGCCGACACCACCGGTAGACCACGGGCCCATACAGTTTCACCAAACGCCGCCAAGCTTCCGGGTCTTGAGTCTTTACCCGTTCCACCAGGCTCGTGGAGGTCGACGTTGGCCCGTCAGAACCTAGCCAGTCTTCTGTGCAGGCATCATCACTCATCATGACACTGCTTGGGGTGAGGACATTTCTCAAAGGGATGACCGCAGCAGTCGGCCGTGCCTCATGACGGCGGCATCACACACGTCCAGCGTAACCCCCGTGACGCCCACAATCAAGGATCAGAGGGCCGGCGCACGAGAAGTTGAGAATCGTTGGCCGAGGCGCTAGCAACGTGTACGGAAATACCTTCCCGGTTTTCTCAGTGTGCCACTCGAAACGACGAGGGTTTACCATGTCCGGCCGCTTTCCATCGTTTCGAGCTGTGTTGCGTTGCCCGCGACGCAGCACTGCTGGGAATCGTGGTATGTCGGGTGGGGTGGATGCCGCGTCCGATTCCCAGTGGCACACGATCCGAAAACAACCGCCGTTCGCTTGGGGAAGTTGTTTCGGCACACGTTGCTACGCCCTGTCGGGTGCCCGGCTTTCGTAAAAAGGCGATTCCAGAGCCAGTTTATCGAGCATTCCCTGCAGAGACTGCTCCATTTGGGCCATCAGCGGATCTACGTCTGCCGTTCGATCGCGTTCAGGGGAGACTTCGATCGCCTCGCCTACTTCGATGATTACTTTCAAGGGGCTGTGAATCGTGGCCACGTCCGTCAGGTCTTCCTCGAATCGTTCGATCGTTTCTCTCAAGCGGTCCACGGTCGGATGCTCGGCCAGGTAGTCCGGCGGGTAGAACGAAATCTGCTGGGCCAAATAAAGATCCGCCAATTGCTCCCACCGCCGCTCGCGTTCGGCCTGATCGACGTTGCCCTCGATCATGTCCGGCAGAATCTTGACCCGGAGCCCTTTCACGCGGGGCACGACGGGGCCCGATTGGGCGTCGCCCAGCCATTCCTGCTCCAGAGGGCAAAGTAGCCGATCGATCAAACAACGCAGTCGATTTGCCAAGGAGTCTTTTTGCACGCGGCCGAGGTACTCGATTTCCTTCAAGCTCAGCAGGGCCAGGCCCACCTTCGAGATTCGATCGATCAGCGAGAGTTTCCTCTGCGGCCGCCACGAGAGTCGATGTTCGATCTCGGTGAGCACCTTATCCGCCTGTCTCTCCAGATCGCCCTGAAAGACGTACTTGATCGCCACCGCGTGGACGACCACTTTGCCGTCGCCCATGCGTTTGGCCCGTTTCTTTGCTCCGGCTCGTGCGACCAGCGAAATATCCAACAGGGCGTGCAAGCGGTCGTTGGTGCGCGACACGCCGCCTTCGGGGAATACGATCAAAGGCCGCTCGGCCTTCTCCAGAATTTCGATCGCCGTGTTGATCGACTGGCGGTCGACGCCTTCGCGGTTGACGCTGAACGCCCCCATCTTGCGGAGCGCCCAGGCCATGATGCGGCCTTGGTGGAATAAGTGCCAACTGGCCATGGCGTATACGTGCGTGCGGGTCTCGTCCGCCAGCCAGCCCATTACCAGCGGATCCGCCGTCCGACAGTGGTTTGGCGCCAGCATGATGCCGTGCCCCGCATCCAGCGAAGCCCTCAGCCGTTCCACGTGCCGACATTCGTGATCGACGACACCCTCGGTCCTGCGGAGATACCGCGCGTACAGCTTCAGTTTCTGGATTACTGTCGGCCACCAGTCGCCGCGGTGGGGAGGAATGAATCGGTACGGCTTCTCGACGATGATGTCTTGCATGAGAACGAAAGGTCTGGCTCGGGTCTCTAATCCGCACAACCGCGACACGTCCGTATGGACATTCCCGGAACGCGAGGCGCGCGGCGAATGGCATCAAGGCGATCAATCGGATTATCCGAAACCAGACGATGGTTCGCAAATCCCCCAAGGGGAAATGACCAATGACCAAGGACGAATGGCTCTGAAGATGCCGCCTACGAAACCCAAGCTGAAACCGGTCAAACCCAAGCTGCGTGGCGACGATGCCGGCCGTTGGGCTGCCGCATTTGTGGATTATCTGCGCAGCGAGTGCCATTTGGCGGATAACACCGTGGTGGCCTACCAGCGAGACGTGCGCCGGTTCCAGCAGTGGCTTTCCTCGGCGGGCAAACAAATCCTTGGTTTGAACATCCGCGATTTGTCAGACTTCGTTGCTTGGCTTCACGCGGAGGAACTGGCCCCGGCCAGCATCGCTCGGCACATCGTGACCCTGCGTATGTTTTTCCGGTATCTGCAGTTGGAGGGCATTCTACGCGATAATCTGGCTGAACTGCTTGGAAGCCAAAAATTGTGGGAGCGCGTTCCCGTGGTGCTTTCTCCGCAAATGGTCGCGCGATTCCTCGAAGCCCCGCGCCCATACGATGCGTTCTGGCGGAGAGACCGCGCCATGCTCGAACTGTTGTACGCGACGGGTTGTCGCGCATCGGAGCTTTCAAATCTGCGCATGCAGGACATCCACTTGGCGGACGGTTTTTGCATGTGCCAGGGCAAAGGCGGCAAACAACGCCTCGTGCCCCTGGGCCGTGCGGCCAGGGAGGCTGTGCTGGAATACATTGAAAACGAGCGGTCGAATCTGGCCGCTCATGCGCCAAGCCCGCCCGAATGGCTGTTGCTGTCGCGACGAGGCCGGCGGCTCAGACGCGAGGCGATTTGGGAATTAGTGAAAAGGTACGCTGCCCGCGTCGGCGCGCCGCCATCGATCAGCCCGCACACACTCCGCCACAGCTTCGCGACGCACGTCTTGGCCGGTGGCGCAGATCTTCGACAAGTCCAGGAGATGCTGGGGCACGCGAGCATCCAAACCACCCAAGTCTATACCCACGTCGATCAATCCCGGCTGAAGAAGGTGCATCGGCAGTTCCATCCCCGGGCGTGACGGGGAGGAGAGGTGTCGGGTGTCAGGTGTCGGGAAAGAGGTATCGGGGCGCGGGTTGTGCGCGGGTCTCTGACCCCGCACGTGGCACGACCGGAGGTCTCCATTCCCACGGTGCTTCGCTCTCGACGGTTTCGCCAGGATCGAAACACATTCGCCGAGCGCAAATTCCCGTAGAAAGAGCACTCTTCCCGCCCGACCACCTGCCCCTGACACCTGACACCTCAGTCCCGCGTCGGTGCAAATCGCACCTTCTGGATCAGATCCGCGACATTGCCCGTATGGTCTTTGTAGCCGCGGATCGCGCCGATCGCTTGGACCACATGGTCATAGTCGAGACCGTAGTCGCAATCCAGCACTGCCTCCAGCTCGTCGGTCCCAGCACCCGATTCGCGCAAATCACCAGTAATGCGAATGAGTTCGTTTTGCAGTCCCGCTAGATTGGCTACCTGGACATTGTTGATGCGAACGGAGGCTAACCGACCATCTTCATCCGAGGCTAAACGGATCCAGATCGGCGATGATTCCACGACCAGGGCGCCAACACCCCTCTGAACGGGTGCTTTCATGCGAAACTCACCCTCCATCGCAACGATTTTGAACGTCATCACGAAGAATATCAGCAGCAGGAAAACAATGTCGATCATCGACGACATCTGAATTCCGCCGTCACGTGATTTGGACGAACAAGTACGGAATCTCATGGCACCGTCTCCTCGCGAGTTATGCGGCTCGTGGGCGAGATTGCCAAGCCTCGGTAGGTCCCGGCTGCCGGACGGGACCTCGAATCGCGTGGCATCGCATCCGGCCGCATCCAGGTCCCGTCCGGCAGCCGGGACCTACCATGCAAACCACGCGGCTGCGCTATGCGTTATACGTTCGCCGGAATCAGCAGCGGTTATTCCAAGGCGTACCGTTTACGGTGAGTTTGCGGGAAGACAACTCCCCAGAAGAGGTGATTCGCTTGAATTCTAGATCTTGGTTCTGTAAAGTGACGGGTTCGGAACGCCCCTCGGACCTGTGACATTACAGCTACGAGGGAGAATAGTCGTTACGGCAGCGGCGTGTTGCCGGGGACTGTCCCGTTTCCCGCGACGCGCGGTTGGGACGGTCTAGCAATCGCCGCCGTTTGAACCTTGGTCAAAACCGCTTGGGAGAATACTACCATGGCCAGTGTGCTAGATCGTGTTGTTCAGGTTACCTCCAAGATCCTCCAACGCGATCCGGCCGAGATTAAGCCGGAGCATAACTTTGCCGTCGATCTGGGCGCCGAGAGCGTCCAGTCGATCGAACTGGTTGCGACCTTCGAGGAGGAATTCGGCATCGAGATGGATGAGGACGCCGCGCTGGCAGTCGAGTCCGTCGGGTCCGCCGCCGAATTCATCGCCAAGACCTGCCAGGAACAAGGCGTCGAAGTATGACGTCCTATCGCGGTTAACCGCCGCGGCGTAGTCGCAACAAACGTGGGGCGCGATCCCCTCGTACCCCACTTGGTGTGCGCCGGAACACAAAACAGCGCCGGATAGCAATACAGAGAATAATCAAAGCCACCCATGTCTGACCACGGATCGAAGGCGTGGTCTTCAGACGAAACGACTAAGGAGCCAAGAATGTCTACTGGTGACCGCAGAAAAGAACATCCCCTGATTGACACAACAGAACCGAATCTTCTGGATAACACGTTCGACTACGACATGCCTCCGTTGACCAGGTTTGACGGGCCGTTGGTCGAGTACATTGATGGGCAGCCCGTCGAGTTTGATCCCAACTCGGTCAAGACTCGTGACATTTGCATCACCGACACAACATTCCGCGACGGCCAGCAAGCACGCCCTCCGTACACCGTCGATCAAATGGTTCACCTGTACGATCTGCTCGCCAAGTTGAGCGGTCCCAACGGCGTGATTCGCCAGACTGAGTTCTTCCTGTACACGAAGAACGATCGCGAAACGCTGGATCGCTGCCGCGCCCTGGGGCACCAGTATCCGGAATGCACCGGTTGGATCCGCGCGGTCAAAGGCGATTTCCGCCTGGTCAAGGAAGCCGGGCTAAAAGAGACCGGCATGCTGACCAGCAGTTCGGATTATCATATTTTCAACAAGCTCAAGTTCAAGAGCCGCAAGGATTGCATGGACGCATACTGCGAAGTGGTCGATGCGGCCTTCGAGGCCGGCGTGCGGCCACGTTGCCATTTGGAGGACGTGACGCGCGCCGATTGGGATGGGTTCATCCTGCCGTTTGTGGATCGGTTGATGCGAATGAGCGAACAGGTGCCCGACGATCAGTCCGTCAAGATCCGCATTTGCGACACGATGGGCTTCGGCCTGCACTATCCGGGCGTCGAATTGCCGCGTAGCGTTCCGAAAATCGTCTACAAACTGAACCAGGAATGCGGCGTGCCCAGCGACCGGCTCGAATGGCACGGCCACAACGACTTCCACCGCGTGCTGGCCAACGGAGCGACGGCTTGGCTGTACGGCTGCGATGCAGTCAACTGCACGCTGTTCGGCGTTGGCGAACGCACGGGCAACCCGCCACTGGAGGCCGCAGTGCTGGAGTACATCTCGCTCAAGCAGGACATGTGCGGCATTCAAACCGAAGTGATCACCGAGATCGCCGATTACATGCGTTCGATCAAGCTGCCGATTCCGGACAACTACCCGTTCGTCGGAAAGCACTTCAACACGACGCGTGCCGGAATTCACGCCGGCGGTCTGCGACAGGACGAGCGCATCTATAACATCTTCGACACCACCAAGCTCCTGAACCGCCCGCCGCGAGTCGCATTGACCGACAAGAGCGGTGCCGACGGCGTTGCTCTCTGGGTCAACGAGTTCTTCGGTCTGAAAGACGACGAACGGATCAGCAAGATCAAGGTCCACAAAGTCGCCCGTTGGGTCATGGACCAGTACGAAGTGCACGGCCGCATGAGTTCCATCACCGACGAAGAACTCGAGGAGAAGGTCAAGGAGTTGATGCCCGACTACTGGGAGAAGTACAAGGGGAGCTAGTCGAGTATCAGCTTTCCGACGGCCAACCGTAGACGGAGCGCATCGCCCGGCTCACGATGCTGGTGACCTCAGCGAAGCGGACGGGTTTCGAAAGCACCGAGAAGGCTTTGGCGCGCCGGGCCTCCTCGGCCAGGCGTTCGTCCATGTCAGCCGACAGCAGAATGCACGGCAGCAACTCGTGCAGGCTCTTGACGCGGCGAATCGTGTCCAGGCCCGTGAGCTTGGGCATGTACATGTCCAGCAGCAGCAGATGCACCCGCTGGGTCTGCACGATTTCTACGGCTTCTTCGCCGTCTGCGGCGAGCAACGTGCGAAACCCGCGCGGTTCG
>JADHUC010000335.1 GCA_016784735.1 Pirellulaceae bacterium
GCCGTTCCATCTCCGCGGGCCGCTACTACGCCAAGTCGTTTGCAACGACTTCAGCAAACCAATACCCTGGAAAGACGCGAAAAACGCCGTGATTCACACCAATCCCGAGGCTCGCGCGTTCTTCATGCGTGCGCTCTCTTGTCATGCTTATAGTTAAAGTGGGTGTTTTCACGATTGGAGCCGTCGCGTGTGGGATTTCCTTGTAACCTTTTCTGCGATTTCCTTATAGAAACAATGGAGATACTCGACGCCAAGGCGCAAAACTCATGAACGCAGAAAACCGCTGTTCTGCCTGTAATGCTGAACTGCGATGGAGATGGACCTTGGTAACTACAGAAGAGAACGCATAGCCGCATCCGGCGCAGCGGCAAGTTCAACCACCTTCTATCCCGCATGCTCCCGATCATCCGTTTCCGGCAAGGTTGCTCTTGCGTCGGGAGCACGCGGCACAGAAGGCTGTCGGAGGAGAATGATGGAAGAGCGGCTGGATGGGGCCGCTGGTAGGCGTACTGATGGCGGACAACATGGCCGGGACCGCCCGCATCGGGTCTGGCACCGTTGCGTCCGATCCGGCTACGTCGCCGAGAAGCTGGCCAAAATGATGCCAACCAGCCAAGTCATTATTGAAAGAACAACCTCGGCCGCGGCTTTTGCTAGAATGGCAGTATGTTGCCTCGCCCCGAACACGAGCATCGAGAAACCACGCCTCAGGAAGTGGACCGCTTTGTGACCACGCATTGGAGCCTGGTGATTGCCGCAGGACAGCGCGAGTCGCCCGAATCGGCTGCCGCTCTGGTAACGCTCTGCACTACCTACTGGTACCCACTTTACGCCTTCGTACGGCGGCAGGGCTACCGGACCGAAGACGCGCAGGACCTTACGCAGGCGTTCTTCGCCAAGCTGTTGGAAAAGAATTACATCGGCGACGCCGATCAGCAGCGCGGCCGATTCCGTTCGTTCCTGTTGGCTTCGCTCAAGCGCTTCCTCTCCAACGAGCGCGATTATGCTCGCGCGAAGAAACGCGGCGGCGGGCGACCCGTGATTTCGCTCGACTTCGAATCTGCCGAAAGCCGCTATAACCACGAGCCAGCCGACACGATGACGGCCGAGCGATTGTTCGAACGGCGTTGGGCGTTGACGCTGCTGGACCAGGTCCTCAACCGACTTCATGACGAGTATGCGGCTGCGGGCAACTTGCCTTTGTTCGAGCGTCTGAAGGAGTTCCTCACGGCAGAAAGAAGAACTGCCCCCTATCGAGTGGTTGCCCACCAGGCGGGGATGACCGAGGGTGCGGTGAAGGTGGCCGTACATCGGTTGCGAAAGCGGTATCGCCAGTTACTCGAGGAGGAAATCGCCCAGACCGTGTCGCGGGCGGACGACGTGCAAGACGAGCTGTACCAACTATTTACGTCGCTGAGTTCGGATTTAACGCTAAATCGCCGGTAACCTCTCGCCGGTCTTGCTTCAGTAAGGTGTGGAAGTCACTTTCGCGCCCGGGAGAACCGAACATGCCAGCCGTAAACCAATGTCCGCGCTGTGGGACCGAACTGTCGCCCGGCGACGCTCAAGGTCTTTGTCCTTCATGCTTGATGCAGGTGGGCATGGAAAGCCCGACCGCGACAGGCGCGTCGCAGCCTGCCTTAGGCCGCTCGCCAGCCGAAACGCCCACTGAATCGCACGCGGACGAGGCCGACGCGGTCAAGCCGTCGCCGAAACCCGCCGCCGATCTGCCTGAGCCCGGCCAACAGTTCGGAAAGTACCGGCTGGTTCGCTGGTTGGGCAAAGGCGGCATGGGCGCAGTTTTCGAAGCCGACGACCTGGAAAAAGGACGACGCGTCGCGCTGAAACTCCTGGCCCACTCTCTGGAGTCGCCGGAAGCCAGGAACCGGTTCTTCCGCGAGGGCCGTTTGGCTGGATCCATCAATCATCCCAACAGCGTGTACGTCTACGGCACGGAGGAGATCGACGGCACACCCGCGATCAGCATGGAACATGTCGTGGGTGGCACGTTGCACGAATGCGTTCGCCAGGGGGGACCTTTGCCGGTGGTGGAAGCGGTCGACGCGATCCTGCAAATCATCGACGGCCTGGAAGCGGCCGCGTCGGTGGGCGTGTTGCACCGCGACGTCAAACCATCCAACTGTTTTGTCGACGCCGAAGGCACGGTGAAAGTCGGCGATTTCGGCCTTTCCATCTCGACGGCCGTGCGCGGCGACAAACATCTGACCACGCCAGGTTCGTTCTTGGGGACTCCCGCGTTTTCCTCGCCGGAACAACTGCGCGGCGACGAACTAGACCTTCGCTCCGACATCTACGCCGTGGGCGCCACCCTGTTCTACTTGCTCACGGGCCGCACGCCCTATGAGGCGAATAATTTGGTCAAGTTGCTGGCCACGGTACTCGAACAACCGGCACCGTCGCCGGCAAAGTTCCGCAAAGAGATCCCGCAGGGGCTGGCCAAGGCGATACTGCGCTGTCTGGCCAAACAGCCGTCGAACCGGTTCAAGAATTACGCGGAGCTGCGCAAGGCGCTCATTCCGTACAACTCCACGGCGCCCACGCCCGCGACACTTGCGTATCGTTTCGCGGCCGGGCTGTGCGATCACTTCCTTTGGACGGTCCCTGTGATGGCCATTCAGCTCGCTGTCAGTTCCGAGTTTGGCTGGCATTTCTCGGCGAGCACCGATCCGGAGTTGTTCCGCTCGCTGGGATACATCGCCGGGTTGATCGTCGGGGTCCTGTTGTGGGGGCTTTACTTCGCGATTCCCGAAGGTTTGTGGGGCGCGTCGTTGGGTAAAGCCATCTGCCGGCTGCGGGTCGTCGACCGCAGCCGCAACCGGATTGGCGTACCGAGGGCTATTGCACGGACGGCCATCTACCTCATCCTTCCCAGCCTGATCGCGTGGACATACTGGACTTTCGTCGGCCTTGACGTGGAGAAGATGACCCACGAGGGCAGCAGACCTTGGATACCGATGCTGGTGATGTTTTCGTACTACCCGATGTTGGCCGTGCTGTTCTCCACCGCGCGGCGCCGCAACGGTTATTCCGGGTTACACGACCTAGCGGTCGGCTCGCAAGTGATCTTGCGAGCGGCCTACCATTCCCGGCCGCGGCTGGAGGTCGGGGATGAGCGGTTGCCTGACCTGGACGACACGAAGACGATCGGCCCCTACCACCTGCTCGACGAGTTGGACACCAACGAGGCCGGCCAATTCCTGCTCGGCTACGATCTGCGCCTGCTGCGGCGCGTCTGGATTCACCAGCTGCCGGCCGAGTCGCCGGCGATTTCGGTCGAGCGGCGGAACATGGGCCGGGTGGGCCGCCTGCGTTGGATCGACGGGCAGCGCGGCGGCGCCCAGTGCTGGGACGTCTACGAAGCGCTGTACGGACAACCGCTGTTGAAGCTGATCGAACAGCCGCAATCGTGGAACGTCGTTCGCTACTGGCTGCTCGATTTGGCCCAGGAACTCGACGCCGCCACGAAGGACGGCACGTTGCCGTCCGCGCTCCGCTTGGATCGCGTATGGATCACCGCCGCGGGACGCGTCAAACTGCTGGATTTTCCAGCACCGGGAACACAACCGGCCAGCGAGACCGTGGAGCGAACGGCGCCGGATCAGCCCACGTCGGTGGTCGCGGCCTACTTGTTGCAGGTCGCCAAGGCCGCCTTGCACTACGATGCCGGTGCGATGCCGGCTGACACTCCGGACCAGGTGAAGGTGTGTTTCGCCTGCGACGGAGATCTGCGAGCCGTGCTGGCTCAGAGCGTGGTCGAGGGCGACGAGACACGAGGCGTGATTCCCTACAAGAATCCGCAGGCGCTGATTTCCTACTACCTGGGCATCCTCAGCGGGGTGCCGATCATCGGCTTGCCGCTGGGTATTGCGGCATTCATCTTGGGAGTTCGAGGCTTGAAAGCCCGCCGCGAGTACCCGGTCATCAAGGGCAGTGTCCACGCCGGCATCGGGATCGGCTGCGGGTGCCTGTTCTCTCTGCTGTGGGGCGGCGTGATCGTCACGATCATCATCGCGATCCTGTCCAAACGCTGAGCCGAGCTTTTGGCCGGGCTGGAGCATGTCTTGTCGCGGCTAGATGTCGAAATGACTAATAATGAAAAGAAGGCGTTGTTCGAGGGACTGAAGGACACATTGACGGGCGCTCGCTCAATCGGTTACGCGGCCATCGGTGCCGAGTTGGGCATGTCGGAGGGGGCAGTGAAGGTGGCTGCTCACCGGATGCGTCGTCGCTACCGGGCGCTGTTGCGGGAGGAAATCGCGCAGACGGTCGCCAGTTCGGACGAAATCGGGGACGAAATCCGTTACCTCTTGTCATGCTTGTAGTTAGAGCGGATGTTCTCACGATTGGAGCTGTCGCTTCTGGGATTTTCTTGTAACCTTTTCTGCGATTTGCCTATGGAAACTGTGGAGACACTCGACGCCAAGGCCCAAAACTCATGAACGCAGAGAACCGTTGTTCTGCCTGTAATGCTGAACTGGCTGCGAACGCGCCACGAGGGCTATGCCCGGCCTGTCTGCTCAAAGGCGGATTGGGAACTCAGACAGGCGGAACGGGCAGGAGCGATCCATCACAGACTGGCGATTTCGTGCCACCCACGCCCGCCGAGTTGGCGCCCTATTTCCCCGACCTGGAGATTCTGGAATTGGTCGGCCGCGGTGGAATGGGCGTGGTCTACAAGGCCAGACAAAAAAGACTCGACCGGCTGGTGGCGCTGAAAATCCTCGCGCCGAAGATCGAGCAAGATCCAGCCTTTGCCGAGCGGTTCGCCCGGGAGGCCCGGGCGATGGCCATGCTCAGCCACCCGCACGTCGTCGCGGTTCACGATTTCGGACAGACCGACGGCCTCTACTACTTCTTGATGGAGTTCATCGACGGGGTGAATCTGCGTCGGCTGCTGGACACAAGCAAGCTCGCACCTGAAGAGGCCCTGGCCATCGTGCCGCAGATCTGCGACGCGCTGCAATACGCCCACGACCACGGCGTGGTCCACCGCGACATCAAGCCGGAGAACGTGTTGTTGGACAAGGAGGGCCGGGTCAAGATCGCCGACTTCGGCATTGCGAAACTGGTAGGAAGGGAGACCGCAGGGAGCGCGAAACGCACCGATGATAGTACGTCGGTGGGAGATGAAGGGACTGGTGCGTTTCACGCACCCTACGAAACGCTTACCGACGCGGACCAGATCATGGGCACGCCACAATACATGGCCCCCGAGCAGATCGAGCACCCGCTACAGGTCGATCACCGGGCCGATATCTATTCGCTTGGCGTGGTCTTCTATCAGATGCTCACCGGCGAGCTTCCAATCGGCCGTTTCGCCCCGCCCTCGAAGAAGGTGCAAATCGACGTGCGTCTCGACGAGGTGGTGTTGCGGGCGTTAGAGAAAGAGCCGAACAGACGCTACCAGCAGGCGAGCGACATCAAAACCCGTGTCGGAACCATTGTCACCACGCCAAGCTTGGCCGGCGCTGCTCCGCAATCGGGATTTGTCACGAGGGCCGATCTGACGATTGCCGCGATCCGTTGGACTGCACGAGTTTTTGGACTGATGGTATTCCTGTTCTTCGCCATGTTCTTCATCGGTGAACGACCGGAAGGGGCAGCCGCGATGCAATTCGGAGAGGCACCGGTAGGCCAACGGATTGAATGGGTCGGTATGTCCCTGATGATCATCGGGCTCGTGATCGGTTGGCAATGGGAGGGTTTGGCCGCGATATTGATTTTGGTCGGTGCGATGGAATTCCACCTTGTCGAGTGGACGTTTCTGATGGGGTCGCTCGACTTGCCACTCGTGGCGGGGCTGCTATTTGGCCTCTGCTGGTGGTTGGAGAAACGATGCCCGCAGACCGTCAGCACTGCGGCGAGAGGCTCCTTCCGCGGGCCAATGGTACGGGCTCGAAGTGGCCAACGACTGCTATACTGGCCGGCCGTCATTCAGACTGCGATGGTCATTATCGGCGTTTGCGTAGCAACACAGTTGCCAGTGGCCGTCGTGTTGGGCGGAAAGTACCATCCTGGGCTTCTTGTGACCCTAGTGCTTATGGGACTGGTTCTGCTCGCGGTCTCCATCTACCGCGGGTTAAGTATGCCCCTGGATCGACTCGCACCACTCGACGAACCCCCTCCGCGACCGCCCGTGGATGCGGGTGATGTCACGATCTCGAGCCAGGATCGTTTGGCGCACGCGCAGCGAACGGTTCACGGTCCGGCCGTGGGGCTGATCGTCACCTGCCTGCTGAACTGGCTGACAATTCTCTTCGTGCTTCCTGGGTTTGTGTTTCCCATGCGGTCGGACCTGGCCCCGAGGATGCCGCCGGACATGTTCCTGCTGCTGCAGGCGATCTTGGCCCTGGGCTCCGCTCTCATTTTTTTTGGTGCCCTTAAGATGCAGCGCCTGGATTCGCTTGCGTGGGCGCGCGTCGCCAGCGTGTTGGCCATGCTCGTCGGTCCGGTCTACATCGTCGGCTGGCCGGTGGGCATTTGGGCGCTGGTGGTGTTGAGTGGCCGAGAAGTTCGGGCGGCATTTGCGACTGCGAAAGCTGAATGGCAACACGCGAGTCCTTAAAGGAGAACGATCATGACAAGTACTTCGACAACCATGACAACATCGGTGGCCGCTACGGTCGTCATCGCTGGGCTAATCCTTGCCCCGGCAATCGCCGCGGCTCAACAGCCGGCGCAAGGCCAAAGTTCTCAAGTCCCCATCCAACTGGCACTGGCCGAGAAGGAAGATGAGTCAGCTTCGAGCGAGATGAGAGCGCGGCTGGCGAGAATGACGGAACAAGCGCCAAACATCTCACTGATAGTCTATCCCGCACTTATCAATCAAATTAAGAAGCGGGATTTCGTTCCAGGTGTTGCCGAGGTCATGGCGTTGTTTTTTGAAAGGGCAGGCGTCAAAAAGAAGATTGATGTGAGCGAGGACTTGTTCCGCCCGAGCGATCCTGACGACGTCTGGAAAATCGCCCGTGAGTTTGGGCGCTTCGTCCGAGACAAGCGAGTCGAGGCCGACTATGCCGTCTTTGCAGAGTTCATTGGCACGCCCCAAACCGGACCGGACAAGATTTTCACGGTTGTGGTCGACAAGGCTGGGGCCCTTGTGTGGGTCGACACTCAGGTGCGTACGGATCCCCTCGTCAAGAGCATCAAGAAGCACACACCATTAACGGTCGGCTATGTGTCTGTAGAAAAGCTCAGACGGCGCCTCAACCTGACCGACCCTACGAGCAAGGACTCAGTCAATGGTAAATGGTCAAAGCACTTCGATGAGAAAGCTAAGAAGCGGGCGGCAGGACAAAGGAATGCCCCTAAGAAGTAACAGCCACGGCGTCGCCGAGTCCTTCTCCGAAAGGGAGTCAGGCCGATGAGAGCCCATTTCTTGTCCGCGTTGACACTGGCAATCACCCTATTCTCCGTCGCTTCCCAACTGCGCGCGGCGGAGAGCGGTCCCTCCCGGAAGCTCCCGCCGCAAATCGACCGTTACCAGCTCGATATCAGCTTGGACACGGGGCAAGCTAGCGCCTCGCGCTCACCCTCAGGGACAAGTTCGAGCGTGCAGGCTTGGGAGGAACTATCGCCGTCAATCTTCGGCACAAGCCGTCCAACAGAGTGTTCCACGTCGAAGTCGACGTTTCCGGATTCCTCGTTGACGTCGTCGGGGATCGGCAAGTTGGGCAGCCAATGTTCACTTTTTGGGCAATTGGAAGGAGGTGTGTCATGGCGCGGGGCATCGTGGCTGCGTGCATTGGAGGGCTCTTGACGGTCGTCGTACCGGGTTACGCGGCAGCCGCCGAAGAAGATAGCCGCGCGGTGTTGGCTCTCGTCCGAGAGGCGGTAACTGCGACGCAAACGAACCTCCGGACCGGCCGAGCCAGCGGAAGCTTCCGGAAGTGGCGCGGCGAGAACGAGTTGGTGCAGAGCCTCCGTTTCAGCGGCGCATTCGACGGTTCGAAGTACCATCTCGAATTGGCCTACGAACCGACGGGCCAAGATGGCGTACCTATCGAATGCGACAAGCGAATCGTGGTCTGCGACGGTTTCGAGCTGTTTGTCAGCCGGTTCTCTGAGAACATCCTGTTCGTGGGCGCCGAAGCGGACATTTACGCGGCAAACCAGCGACTCAAGACGACCGCAGCGCGAGGGTTTCCAGGTAGTCCCAAGATGCTTGCCATTGGGGTATTGGTGCCAGAAGTATTGGACAAGTACACCGTGAAGGTGGAAAGACTTGCCAACGGTCACCTTCTTGGAAAGTACGAAGTGACACCCACTTACCATATGGCGTTTGAAATTGCACCTGAGCACGGCTACCACTGCATTCTCCGCGAGAGCTTTGTCAGAACGCAATTGGCCTACAGGTGGACTGTGGCTTGGCGGCGCGTTGATGACTTGTGGCACGCTGGTAGCGGAAGGATGGAGAGGTACAAGGACGGTAAGCAACGGGAAGCCCACGAGTGGCAGTTTGACAAGTTTGAGGCCAATGTTGCAGTCTCACCGGAGCTATTCAGTTTGAACGCGTTGGAGCTTCCGTTCGGTGCAAGGCTCCTCGACCGGCGGCGTCCCGAAGGGATGCCGGTGTTCTCCGACTCCGGCAAACCCATTCCGTTCAGGACAAGGGTCTACCGATTCCGGGACACGGAAGGGAAAATCGAATGGAAGAAGGCCGATCGCCTGATCGAGCAAGTCGAAGCCATGCAGCTCTTGCATCAAAACTGAACAAGTCGGCAGCTCAAGCGAGGAATCCGCATCCGTGGAGAAATCACCAACGCCCGCTCCGGCAAACCGGGGAAGGCACAGGAATCCAGAATGACTGGACGTGACGAGACGATCCCGGCATTGACTCCACAAAATGAAACGGGTTGGCAATTTGTTGTGTATGGAGACTCCTGCTCAGGAGTGCCCGGCGCACCGCACGAGGCGACCTTGGCGGCCGTCAACGCCGTCGTCAAGAGACTTAGGCCGCAGCCGCAATTCATCTGTTTTCCCGGCGACGAAATCCGAGGCTTGACCGCAGATGTTGAATTGTTGCGTGAGCAATGGGACTACTGGTTCAGACATGAGATGGCATGGCTCGATCAACTGTCAATCCCTCTCTACCACACGACCGGAAACCACACGACTTATGATGCCGTCAGCGAAACCGTCTTTCGGGAGGTCCTTTCGCACCTTCCGCAAAACGGGCCAGATGGCCAGAGAGGATTGTCCTATTTTGTTCGTCGCGACGACTTGCTGATCGTATTCGTAAACACAATGTGGTCGGAACTTGGAGGAGAAGGTCGCGTGGAAACCGAGTGGCTTCATCAAACGCTCGCGGACCACGCCAACGTCCGATACAAGCTTGTGATCGGCCATCATCCGGTCCATCCGGTCAATGGCTTCTCGGGCGATTATCAACGCGTAATCGAGAGTAAGAACGGACAGAGATTCTGGCGCATGCTCGTTCAACACAGAGTCCTGGCCTATGTGTGCAGCCACATCCTCGCGTTTGATGTCCAAGTCCACGACGGCGTTCTGCAGATTCTCACAGCCGGTGCCGGCACCGCACATCGAATGCCGGAAGACGTCGAGTATCTGCACTGTGTGCAGGCCGCGCTCGATGCCAACGGTTTACGTTATCAAGTTCTTGACACGTCGGGAGAGATACGAGAGTGGCTCTCGTGGCCGCTTGTGCTACCACCCTCGGAATCGTGGGCGGAGTTCTCCCCTGTCGATTGCCCGATATCTGTGCAGGACCAGACCGCGGATTGGCCAATATACGCGTGCCTATCGATCTGGAAGATTACCGGGCGTTGTGCGCAATCCGCCAGCGGCGCTCCACAGACTCTTGTCTGTGGTTGGAATCATGATCAATCGCTTGCACCTTTCTGGCTCGGCCTTCAGGGCAGTGAGAACCGCACTAGCGCTTTACTGTGCCATGCACCAGAGCGAAGCCCCCATTTGTGGCTCGGTCCCGAACTCACTCCGGGAGATCCGTTTGAGCTGCAAGTCGGAGTCCATAGCGGTATGGGCCCCGGCGGACTCCTTTGGCGTTGGAATGACGAGAGTCCCTGGTCATCGCTCATCGGAGCATCGGCATGGGGGGCTGAACGCGTCCGTCGGCCGCAGTTCTGGAGCGTAGGACACGGCTCATCTGGTCCCGCCGACCGCGCGTTCCGTGGCGAGAACCTTCGAGTGTCGTGGCATGATCAGATTCTGCAGCTTCAACCGTCGCGCACTTTGCGGCCGAAAAGCCTTTGGAGAAACTGAGCGATGAACACTAGAACTGGGCAAACAACGATCGTGTTGGCACTCGTCCTCCTGGTCGTGCAAACGAGTGCGGCCCAGCGCCGGACCAATCCGTCGGTTCAGGCGCAGGCCAGGCAAGAGCAAGCAGAAGGGACAGCCGATTTGGCGTCGATTGAGCGACGCACGCAAGGGGCGTATGAGAAAATCGCTCCGGCCGTCGTGAGGATCACCTATGGGACGCGCGCCGGCCGCGAGTGGACCATGTGCAGCGGGGTGATCGTCACGGCGGAAGGTCACGTGGTTACGGTGGGTGGCTACGTTCGCGGAGTTGTGGACGACGAGTTGCTGGGGGTGCATCTGGCGGACGGACGGCGGGTGCGGGGCAAGGCGCTTGGTTTCTCCGGCGAATCTGCGATCGGACTGCTGAAGATCACCCAGAAGGGGCCCTGGCCTCACGTCGAACTGGGCAAGGCGGCCGATGTCGAGGTTGGCGAATTCTGCGTTGCGGTGGGATATCCGGGCGATTCGGACGTGGAATTCGATCGCTGGCCGACCCTTCGCCCGGGCTCTGTTAGGAAGTCGGCCGTGCCGATTTGGCTGACGAGTTCTTGCCAGATGTTAGTCGGTGGGGAGTGCGTGTTCGACTTGGAAGGCCGGCTGATCGGCTTGACGAACAGGACGCCGGTCGGAGGAGGGGATTCGCTGCAAACCAGCGCCGAGATGATCCGGACGCATTGGGATGATCTGGTGGCGGGCAAGAACGTGGACCGCGTCAGACTGCTTTCGTCGGAGAGCGACGGTGAAGAGCCTGCCGAGGCGGTCGCTTCGGAATCGCAGCCCGGCGAGAAAGAAGACCGTGTGGCAGACGTAATCGAGAAAGCCACCTTGGCGTCGGTACGGATCAGTAATGAGGGTCAGACGAAGGGACTTGTGAGCGGGGTGATTGTGACTGCGGACGGATACCTGATCACCTGCGGGCATCACGAACAATTTCCCGGCCAGAAGGTCAACGTCTCGTTGTCGGATGGGCGTGACGCGTTGGGCGTAGTATTGGGGACGAACTTGGTATCAGATGTGTGCCTGATCAAGATTACGGACGACGGGCCCTGGCCGCATGCGGCGATGGGCGATTCTTCGATCATGAAACCGGGTGAGCGTTGCGTGCGGATAGGGTACCCGGTTGCACTTGCGGGTCGAGAGCCCTGGGTCCTGGAAACGGTGATTATCAAACCGTCGGGGACCCTGGCAGCGAAAGACGAATGGTCCCCTCAGTTTTGGAGTTCGGGGAGCGTCCCGCGGTCGATGGGCGGCGGCGGCACCTCGGGAGGTGGGGTCTTCGATATGGCGGGCCGCGTTGTGGGAGTCCATCTCGGAGGGAAAAGCATGACGCGCAATGGAGAGCGGATAGTGCAGCGTCGGCACGCCCGGGTCGAGCTGTTTCGAGCCCAGTGGGATCTTCTGGCAGCGTCGAAACCGGTGGAGGTGGCGGACTCCGATCCGCTGGCCGAGGTTAACGCCGCCTTTTGTCGG
This sequence comes from Pirellulaceae bacterium, assembly GCA_016784735.1. Classification (GTDB taxonomy): domain Bacteria; phylum Planctomycetota; class Planctomycetia; order Pirellulales; family Pirellulaceae; genus JADHUC01. The sequence goes on from JADHUC010000335.1 coordinate 11,773, forward strand.
ATCGCGGAGGATCTGCCGCCGATCGTCGTGGAAGTGCTGGTCGATGGGAAGCCGCGCGTCCTGGGGACGATCGTCCGAAGCGATGGGAGAATTCTCACCAAAGCCAGCGAGCTTGGCAAGGCCGTTTCCTGCCGACTGGCCGACGAGCGTGTTTTTCCGGCCAGCGTCGAGAAGGTGTTCGAGGAGCATGACCTGGCGCTTTTGAAGATCGACGCCAGGGGCTTGCCCGAGGCTCGCTTTGGCGGGGACGAGAGTATCGCCCCGGGCACGCTGATCGCGGCGCTGATTCCGGGCCAGGCGGCGCGGGCTGGGCTGGTCTCGCTTGCGGCCCGGACTCGGCCTCCGGCGAACGGCGGGCTGGGAGCACTCCTGAATGACGGCGACGGCGGCGTGGAGGTTCGCGACGTGATCGAGGGGTACGAATTTCCTCTTCGCAAGGGGGACGTTGTGGTTCACGTGCAAGGCAAACCGACCCCCGATTTCGATACGTATTTCGCCCTCTTCCATCCCGCTTCGGGCCCGGCGGTGGCCTACGCGGGCGATACGGTTCGAGTGGGAGTGCGGCGGTCAGACGAGACCTTGGAACTTCGCTTCCGACTGCCTCCGTCGAACTTCTGGAGATACACCGCCAAGGGTGCAAGCCATCGCTGGTGGGGATTTCCGAGCGTGTTCGGTACGGACATTCATTTGACGGCGAAAGAGTGCGGAGGTCCGGTGATCGACAAGAGCGGGCGCGTGGTGGGGATCGCGATCGCGTGCCTGGGGAACCGCTACTTTGGACAGCGTGACGTGCTGCCGGCACACGTGGCCAGGAAGGTCGTTGCCGACTTGGTTGCCCCGAAAGATTGAGACGGCAACACTACTGATTCAAGGAGTCTGCCATGCGGATGTTGGTGGTAATGCTGGCGTTCTTGGGATGCGCTCGGTCGGTTGAGGCGGAGTCCGGGCAAGAGCAAGCAGAAAGGGCCGCCAATTTGGCGTCGATCGAGCGGAGCATGCAAGGGGCATATGAGAAAACCGCTCCGGCCGTCGTGAGGATCACGCACGGGGCGCACGGTAACCCGTGAGTGGCAGCCACTTGTAGCTGGCATTTCATGCAGCGCCAGTGGCTGGCGCAGAACGCCAACAGAAGAACGCCCAGCAGGAGAGAGTCGCGATTCCGTCTTGCCAAGGCAAGTTCGAGGGACGCCACCTGCTCGCGGAGTCGCTGATTCCCCGTATTGCGCTCCGGGCAATCGGGGCCGTGGCCTTGGTTCGATTGGTCCGCCGTCATTTGCCTGAATCTCTGGGATTTCTCGCCGCGGCGGGTGCCTTCTCCAACACCTCCGCCGTTTCGATCCAGATGGCGAAGTACGGCGCATTGCCATCCTTTTCCTTTAGATACAGCAAAAACGGCTTGTCAAACACGAAATGCCGCGGCTGTTCAAGATCAGAGCCGATGCCGAATTCGGCTTCCGAACTCAACTTCGCGCCAGTCTCATCCAGGCGGAAGCGAATGCCTTGACTCGCCTCGGTGACGTACAGGAGGGTGAGGCCTTCGTTCTTAAGATGCCTGCCGATCAGTTCCGTATATTTGCGGTGAACATCTAGCGAGACGACAGGAATGATCAGTGATTCCTCAGGCTGTAAAGTCTGTTTGTATTCCTCCACCCCGCCTTGTTCGATTCGTTGCCGGGCGTCGGCGATGGTCTCGGCAAGCGTTTCTTTCGGCGGGATCTTCGCCAGGATGATCTCGTCGTCTGTCGACGTGGTGTTCAGTCGCAGGACGAATTCATCGTCACTCGTGTAGGACAGAACGGTTACCTGTTCTTCGAGGATCTCGTCACGACGGCAATTCATCGTGAAGCTCTTGGTACCGAAGGCAGCCACCGGGTCGGCGTTTTCGCCCTTGGGGAATCTCAGGGGCTCCTCGAGCCGGTCGAAGGCCGCGCGAAAGGGGAGCGTCTTTTCCAGATACGCGTAGGCATAGATCTCGGTATCGTCTTCCGCGTCGGGTACTTCCATGTCGGCGTCAGGAAATCTCTCGTTCAACTCCTGACGCAATCGTTCGATGATCCCGTCCTCGACTTTCCCCGCCGAGGCCAGATAGCAGTCGTCCGCCAGATCCGACTTCTGGAAGGCCCGCCGGTTCAGCAATTCGACCATCGGCGGATCGCCTTCCAGGAGAATCGTCCCCTTGACCAGCACGTCCCGCATCTCGTTCCAGGCGAGTTGGAAGGTGGCGCAGTAGACGCAGTTCATCCCGGGCGTAATCGCTCCCTCCGTGTGCGGAAGGA
>JADHUC010000336.1 GCA_016784735.1 Pirellulaceae bacterium
TACTCAGTACTCAGCCCGGTGGGCCCGCGAAGACTTGGCCCACCCTACACGAACGCGGCCGCAATCGCGTTAGGAGATGAGCCAGAGGAAGATGGCAATCAACGCGGCCACGGCAGCCCAGCCGGCTAAGAAGCCGGCCACGAGTTGTCCCGATGGCACGTTGACCTCCAGCGACTTGAACGGCAACATCTTTCTGCGCGGCAGGGTCACCGCTTCCTTGGGAATGGTGCAAGGTTGGTCTACCGTTTCGCCTGGGACCACCGGCGTGCGGATCAGGCTGTAGTACCGCTCAAGCTTGGCCGGATCGACCGGCTTGGTGATCAGGGAGAATATCATGCCCAGCGCCAGCCCTGTTGACAGGTAGAAGATCATTTGCCATGGCAGGTACACCGACACTTCACGGCATCTGGTAATGTCGTGTATGAAAGTCTCCTCAAGCAACGCGGCGTTGACGTTGAACAATGCTTCGCCGGCGTTGTCCTTTTCAGCCTGCTTCACCGTGCCATGCATCGTGACCACTTCGGCGAATCGGTCCTTGGTGTAAATCGGGGGACCGGCGGCGATGCGGTTCAGTTCGGCGGCCAATGTCCGACCGCGTTCATCTTCGCCGCTTTCAGGATTGCGGATCAGCAAGCGCGTCTCCTCTGACAGTTGGTCACGGACGAAAACCTGCGCCGCGTTGGCCGGTTTGTCGAGCCGGGCGATCAACCGGTCCGGTCGGCCGATATCGCCGGGCTCGAACATCCAGTAAGGTTGGATAACGCCGATGAACGAATCGTCGAGCAACCGCCGTTTGCGTTTCTCCAGCGCGTCGTCCTCCAGCCGGCGCAATTCCTTTTCGCCCGTGTCGGCATTCGTGCGGTATAACAGCTCTCGCGTGCCTTCGCTCAGCACCACACCAGCGAAACGATCCTCATCCCACAAGAAAGTCTCGGACTCGTATGCGGCATCTTCGCCGTCATCTTGCTCTGTGCTCTGCGATGAAAGGCTGCAAGCCTTTTCGTTTTTGCCTGTGATTAGACTGTTCAAGTCCTTCACAATCTCGTCGACCAGCGCGGCAGGCGGTGTCGATTGGCTATCCCAGGAGTCCAATCGTCCGTTCGTCTTGTCGGCGAGGACCGCATTCAGGTAACGGTCCACCGGCTCGCTCGGGCTCTTCAGTCGCGTGGCCAGCGTCTTGGCATCAACGATTTGATCGGTGGTCAGAAGCGGCGATCGCGTTTGCTCCTTGATGAACACGAAACGCGCCGCTTTCGCCTTGGGTAATTCGCTCGCCAGTTCGATCGCGGCTGGTTGAGTCGTCGCAAACATCACGGCGAATGCTCCTAACGTCGCGGCCCACGCGCCGGCGGATGTCATCCGCCGCCAGAACAGACCCAGCCAGAAGGCGATGCCGAGCATGGATGCGATCTTCCAGAATATTTCCAAGCCTTCCACGACGCCCTCGAGGCAATAGGCAAAAGTCACGCCGGATGCCACAACAACGAGGGACGACAGGCGCGCGGCCCATAGGTAATGCCGCTTCGACTCGTTTGGGAAAAGCGGCTTGTACACGTTCTCGGTAAACAGGCCGGCCGTGCTGATCATGAACGCATCGCACGAGCTCATCACCGAGGCCAGCAGGCCGGCCAGAAAGAGTCCTAATAGCCCAGGTAGAATATCCGGCAAGAACCGCCGGGCGACTTCGCCAAAGACATTGTCGGGATTCAGGTCGGTTACGCCTTGCTGGACGAAGTAGGCGACAGCCGCCACTCCGGTCAGTGTCCATGCGATCGTACAAATGCGTTTGAGGAAATTGCCGCACATCCAGCCAACTTGGCCGTCCAGTTCCGTGCGTCCAGCGGCACAGTTGGCCATGGTATGAGGCTGGGTGACGATGCCCACCAACCCGTTGAGGGCGATGACCAGCACATAGAACGCGGTGATCTCGGCGGGCGCCACGATCGATAGCATATCATCGGGTACCTGCTCGCGCATTCCTGTCAAACCTCCGACGGCGTTCAGCAGGAACGGCAGCAGGAGGAACGAGAAGACGATCGTCAGCACACCTTGGATGAAGTCCGTCAGCACGGCAGCATGCAGACCGCCCGCCATGCCATAGCCAACAAACAGGACCGTCATGATCCCAATGGCCCAGTTCGCATTCACTCCGTCCGTGCTGGCCTCGATCACTGCCGCCGACCCCTTGAGCATCACGCCGATGTTGACGGTGTACTGCATTAGCCCCACCAGGGCGAACAACATCGCCACCGAGCGGTTGTAGCGCAGCTCGAACACATCGGCCGTGGTCAACGCCCGAAACCGTCGCATCATCGGCGCGATGACCCAGTAGAACGGCGTGCAGAACAACCACAGCCACTGGTACCAGATTCCCGAGGCACCGTTGGTGTAGCTCTTCGACGCAACGCTGACCGCCTGGTCCGAGTGGGTACCGGTGCCGAAGCCGAAGAAGATCATCATCAGCTTGCCGAACCGCCGCGGCATGACGAAGTCCGCCATGTCTTTCACAGTTCGAGCTGTCCAGATGCCCAAAACGACAACAACGACAAAGTAAGCAGCGATGGCCAACAGGTCGGCCGGATGCAGTCCCAGCATGCTTGCACCTCAATTCAGACACGGAAGTTGAGGCTGCATCATACCCGGCAGCATGCGGCTCGGCCAGCCAAAACGCTATTTTGGTCGCAAACTGCGCAGGCGATGCCGGGCTAGTTTGGGAACGGGGTATAGATTGGGCGGAAACCCGGAAGCTCAGCCGTCTCGGGGGGCATCCCGGTCGGCTTTTTCGCCATCCTTGGGCTTGTCCCTCGCGGGTGCATCGCCGTCGCGGGGTGCGTCGCGCCGGGGCGGCTGATCTGTCTCGCGCGGTGCGTCGGTTCGACGTCGGTCACCGTCGCGCGGTGCATCGGTTCGACGTCGGTCACCGTCGCGCGGTGCATCGGTTCGCGGTCGATCGCCGTCGCGCGGCGCGTCACGACCTGCGGCCCGATCACCATCGCGAGGTGCATCGGTACGGCGCGCGTCCCCTTCTCGTCGTTGACCTCGTGCCGCGGTCACGAACTCCTCCAACGACCAACTGCCATCCCGGTTTCTATCGCCCTGGGCGAAAACCTGTTGCCAGCGGGCCTTCACTTCCGGATCCCGAGTACCTTCTCGCAGAGCGAGGAACTCTTCGAGTACGACCTTCTTGTCGCCGTTTCGGTCGTACTTTTCGAACATCTTCGTCTGCGTCGCTATCACGTCACGTCCGCTTCGAACTCGATCGCCATCGCGTGGTGCGTCAGTCCGCGATCGATCACCGTCGCGCGGGGCGTCGGTTCGCCGTCGGTCGCCGTCTCTTCTGACACCCTCACGACCGCCGCGCATCTGGCCAAGTTCTCGACGCAGTTGTGCCACCTCCTGTTGCAGTTGCGTAATCATGCCATAAAGCGACGCTTCGCGATCGGTTTGCGGCCGGAAGCCACGCATCGTCTCGCCTTCTCGTCGGGAACGCGCCTCGGGCGAATCGCCTCGCTCGCGATCCCCTTCACGACGAGTACGCGCTTCAGGGGATTCGCGTCCCTCTCGATCGCCTTCACGGCGGGCGCGTGCTTCGGGTGACTCTCTCCCTTCTCGATCGCCTTCACGGCGCGCGCGTGCTTCAGGTGACTCCCTGCCTACTCGATCACCTTCCCGGCGGGCGCGCGCTTCGGGTGACTCTCGGTCACCCTCGCGTTCCCCTTCGCGAGCCCCACGTTCGTCGTCACCAGCCAGCGCTGGCGAGGTTCCACTCGGCAGCAAGCTTGCCGACGCGGCCCAGATCACCAGCGGCAGGAGCAACGCGATCAGCCCCACGGGCCACCAACGGCCGTTTTCGCGGCGGATGCCGGAGCCGAGGACATTACGGACACGAGCTAACAGATTCATCTTCTTTTCTCCCAGGAATGAGGCGGCCAAGGCTGGCTGCGGCAAACGTGCGTGCAGCCGGGCCGCCAGGTTCAAAGCGTTCGCATACTCGATTCGCCCGCCCGTGGTGGCGAGCGCCAATTCGTCACAACACATCTCCCGCTCCAGTCCCACCCGGCGCGAGATCCACCACACGGCCGGGTGATAGAACAACAGCGTCTCGAGGACGCGTTGGTACAGATTCACCCATAAGTCCCAGCGACGTATGTGAGCTAACTCGTGAGCGACGATCGCTTCGAGTGCCTGGGGCGGCAATTCTGCCAACCAAGCCAGTGGCAACAAAACGATGGGACGCCAGAAGCCGACCGCCGTCGCCTCGCGTACTCGGTCGGACAGGTACACGCGAGCACCGCCCGACAGCCCCAACCGCCGGCCGAGTTGTTCGATTCGACAAGCCAGATCCGCGGGGATTGTCTTTCGGTTGCCGCGCATCCACAGCGTGTTCGCGTAGCCGCCGGCGAAGCGGATGCCAAGCACAAACACGCCCACCAGCCAAACGCCCAGCGCGTACGGCTGCACGCGGCGAATGATACTCCCGAGATCAACAAACTGCTGTGACCCCATGGCTGTGGTGGACGTAATCTCGGAAGTGGGGACAGTAGCCTCTGGATGGGGAACGGTCGTCGCCGAGTTCCCGGCAGCATGGCGCGGTGCAGGATGACTGGAATCGGAAAAAGCAACACCGTCAACCGCGCGTTCTGAAGATACGTCGGGGCTGATGTGTCCATCCACTAGCGAAAACGTAACGATCGGACAGAGTCCCATCGCAATCAAGGCCGCAAGCGACAGAGCATAGCGAGTCCGCGCCGCCCGCACGCGACACAGCGCCAAGATCATCTGCAGGGCGACGGCCACGAAGACTCCCTGCCAGATGAAATGCAGAAGCGTCAACGTCAGCCGTTGACCAATCGGATGCGAGAGTGATTCCAGCATCAAGACTCCTCCCGCTCGTGGTACTGGTCGATTGCTTGCTGAATCGCCTCAAGTTCTTCGTCGGACGGTTTCGACTGGGTCAGCACCTGCGTTACCAGGGCGCTGGCCGAGCCTTCGAACGCGCGTCCGAGCAGATCTTGGACCATTCGCCCAAGGGTCGTCTCGCGGGGCCGTCGCGTTTGATATACGTACGCCCGGCCTTGCGGTTGACGTGTTACCAGTCGCTTCTCCGTCATGACATTCAACAGGGTCATGACCGACGTGTACGCACGAGGACGCCGCTTGTTCAGGTCGTTCAACACTTCCCTGACGGTACAAGGACCGTGCTCCCAGAGGACTTTCAGAACCTCCAATTCACCCGCCGTGGGCGTTTCCTGTTTGGGTCTTGCCATCGTTGGTCGTCGCTTCCTTCTGTCGACAGCCCAGTAGGTCCCGACTGCCGGGCGGGACCTGGATCTCGTGACGCGGGGCGGAATCGGAGGTCCCGCTCGGCAAGCGGGACCTACTTTGGCGGCTCATTCTACTGTAGAATTAGTAGATGTCAACTAATTAAGCAGTAGATTGTACAAGAAACCACCATCACCTTCTCGCCATAAGGCCAGCCCCTCGATTCGTTCGATGCTGTGCGTTGGCCTTCCAAGGCCGGCGGAGATTGGACGGCTTTGAAAAGCCACTCTGTAAACGTCATTGGAGGTTGTTCTATTAGCCCGGTTCACCGGGGTTTACCGCGAAGCGGTACTAGGCCCGGCATTCATGCCGGGTTGGGTGGAACGACGGGCGAGCCGATTCAGCCCGGTTCCACCGGGCTTCCCGCTGTTTGGCTTGAGCCGCAAATGCAAGCGCCGTGGCTCAAGCCAAACAGCGAGAAGTCCCGTAAACGGGACTGGATGGATCCCAGGTCTCTCCAGCCCGCCGTAAACGGCGGGCCTAGTACCGCTGCGCGGAGAAGCCCCGTAAGAACGGGGCTGAAATCTAACTCAAACATGTCTGCGGCGGTGGCTTTGGACAACCACCTGCCTGGAAGACTCGCAACGTCGGAACTGATGACTCAATTGCCTGCCGGTATCACGGGCAGCACGACGTGCGAGGGCCGGTCTGCGTCGTGGTAGATCGTTTGCTCCGCCGTCTGAAACTCCTTTACCAAGCCGATGTTGTCTTCGCCCGTATTGGGATTCAGCAGGTAGTACGGGTAATAGCTGCTGGAGATTTCGATGCGGATGCGATGCCCGCGAGCGAAGACGTTGCCCGTTGGCCGCCAGAAGTCGATCGAGTATTCATACGCCCGGTTTGGCTCGATCGTGCTGAGTTTGCTCGGGTTGAAGGCACCGCTGCGCTGCGGATCGCGGTGACGGGCTCGCATTACGCCTTCGCCCAGGAACAATGCTCGACCGTCCGGGTGCACGTCGATCAGGCGGATCATCCAGTCGGTGTCGCGGCTGCTGGTGGCGGCGAACACCCGAGCCGTAATCGGACCGATGATCTCCACGTCCTCAGTCAGCTCGGGCGTGCTGTAAACCAGCACATCGCGCCGGGCGGCAGACTGGCTGACGTCGCGAGGTCCGTCGATGTGGCCATTCGCAAAGGCCGCCGAGGGCGTCGGATCGTGAGGATCGTAAACGTATCGATCCGGCGGCTGGGTGCCGGGAAGCTGAGCGCTGAGCGCTCCATCGCCGGCCGACGAGTTCGCCTGCCCGCCACTGTGCAAATAGTACTTGGTGTACTGCGTCCCCGGCAAAGGCCAGTCGCGGGCCGTGCGCCATTGGTTTCGGCCCATTACAAAGACGTGGACGGGTGGATCGTCCAGCACGCCGTTGTCGATGCCCTTCAGGTGATAATCGAACCAGCGGAGAATATAGCCGTCCCAGTCTATGATCGCTTGCGGACCGAAGTCGACACCGGCCGCCTTCCGGTGGCGGTTGATAATGTGCTCCCAGGGACCGATCACGATGCGGGGGCGGCGCGCGGCAGGCGTGCCGCCATGCTGTTTCATGCCCAGGTAGTTCATCGGGGTACCGGGGAAGTTCGCGTCAAACCAACCGGAAATCGCCAGCGAAGGAACCTGGATCCGCGCGTAATCCTCCGGCGTCTGATAGGCAATCGCCTGCCAATAATCCCCGCCGGCCGTGTTCTCTTGGATCCACTTCCGCCACCACGCATTAGGCAGATAGTTACGGGTCTTGTCAAAGTCGATGTAGGGGAGTCGGCTGTAGGCCTTTTCGCGATCGACGGCAAACCCGCCATAGGGGCCGGGGCCGGCGCTGTGCGGCCGGCGCGCGGACATCGTGCCCGCCCAATCCATCATCCAGCAGACGAAGATGCCGTTCTGATACGGACAGTTGTGGAAGTGATCCGGCGGAGCGACTTCGGGCACAATGGCCTTGAGCGCCGGAGGTGCCTGCGAGGCCGTCCACCATTGCGTCCAACCCATGTACGAAAGCCCGTAGGTTCCGACGTTGCCGTTGGACCACGCCTGGTCGGCAATCCACTCGACCAGGTCGTAACCATCTGTCTTATGTTTCGGGGAAAAAGGATCCCACTCACCGCCCGAGTCAAAGCGGCCGCGCGAGTCCGAGTTGACCACCACGTAGCCACGAGCCGCGAATTTCCTTGCGCGGGTAGCCTGCCCGTTCTTGTTGTACGGCGTCTGCTGCAACACCGCCGGAAACCGGCCTTCGGCTTTAGGGCGAAAGATGTCCACCACAATCTTAACGCCGTCGCGCATGGCCACTTTCTGGTCCCGGAACTCCTCGACCTCGAATTGCTCCTGCGAATAATTCCCGGGATCGGGCGCTTGGCCCGTCGTGAGTTCGACGAAGACAAACGCCACAAGCGCCCATGCCATAGATGTTGTCTGCGCTGAATTTCTCATGGATGTCTCCTTCGTGATGATCCGTATTTGCAGAGGTCGGACCTGTCCCGATGCACGCATTGTAGACCTTCCCTTCGATGTCGACTACAAACCGGGCGACCGGCTGCGGTCACTGACCGAAGAACATCGACCCCAGGCCGGTGCTGCGGCCCGCCCAACGCCATGTGCCGGTGACGACCTGCTTGCCATCATGATCGGCATCGTGCCAGACGACGTCTAAACCGATCGCGTCGCCAGGCTTCTTCGCGCCGTCCAGCGACGACAGTGGGATGGCGACCTCGACGATCCAGACCTTGTACGGGGCGTATTCGTTGCGGGCGTCGGCGACATTGATCTGCGCCCGTGCGTCGTCGCCGGCCGATCCCGAAAGCGTCACGCCGTCCGCAGTCGGGTCCAGAACGAGCGTCTGCGTGCCGTCGCGCTGACCCAGTACGCCGTTCAGTTGAATCTCCAGACGGTCGGCCACGGCGGCCGTGCCGGATCGGACAAGGTCATCGTCTTCGCAGCGGATGGCCAGATAAAGATGGCGGTCGTCGTGGCCCGCGTAAATGGCCGCCCGGGCGTCGATGCGATGGACGTAGTTGAAATGCTCGCCCTGCCGCTCGAACTGGACGGTGTGGCGGCCGAAGCGGTCCCAGGCGTAGGTGTAGTGCATCCATGCCGGCTGGACGGCCTGCCATTCGTCGAGTCGGCCGTCGAGCGACGCGGTCAGGCGGGGTGCGACGGTCATCCAGCAAGTGTCATACATGCGATGCTCGCGCCCCTGGGCGTCGGTGATCCATGCGGTGTAAGTGGCGTTCTCGACGGGGATGTCGGGGCCGATCTTTGTCGAAAGACGGCCCCAGACGCTTTGGCCGGCCGGGATATCCGCGATCGTCCCGGTGCGGCTGGGCAGCGTCCAGTCCATCCGGGATAGCATGCGGTTGGGCGGGAAGTTGGCGTCCAGCTTGAGGCCCTTAAGCGTCGCTGAAGTGTTGTTCGTTGCCCGCACGCCGAGGGACACGCCGCCCTTGCCGTCAGGAATGAAGGCCAAGTGCATGTCAAGGGGCCGTGGCGCAGCCGTGATGCCCCGCACCATCGCGAGCATCGACTCGTCAGTAAGACCGCGGTTGAAGAAAAACGTTGGCTCCTCGTCCAAATCGAAGACGACATCGGCGCCATCGGACGTGGCGTCGTCGCGGGCGTTGCCGTACATGCCCGCGACGGTGACCTTGCCTGCGGCACCGGGCAGTCGCACATCGCTCCAGACATGAGGATCGGTCTCCCAATGCAAATCGACGCCGGGAGTGTTGTTGCTCCACGTCACCGCGTGCAGCCGGCCGCCCTGGCGGAACACGAAGACGACGGTCCGCAGCGCATCGAGGTAGATATCCTGGACGGGCACGGCGTCGGCGACCAGCAGCGGGATACAACTGTAGCTGAACCCATGCGGCAGCGGCGTGCCGTCGATGTCCATCAGCGGGAAGTCGTTGTTGCGCAGGCTGCCGCGCCACCACAGCCGGCCGGTGTAGTGGCCCAGAACCTTGGCATCCTGGCCGATGGCCAGCATCACCATATGCTGGGCGGTCCGGACGGCATCGCCGTAGACGGTCTCGCCGAACGGGCCGGTGCGGCGGAACTGCGGGCAGCGTGACGCACCCACGCCGATGCAGGACCACGGCACATCCCAGCGTTCTTGCAGGTAGCGGGCCTTTCGAGCTTCCCAGTATTCGTAGTCGTAGGAACTGGCGCCAAAGCCTGACAGCGGAACGTCGCCGCCCAGTTCGGCGATCATCTCGTCGATGTAGTTCGTCATACACGACAGCGAGATCTTCATTGGCTTGCCGCTGTCGCGGAAGCCGTTGGCGGTCGCGCGGACGATCCGGGCGAATTCGCGGGCCGAGTAGTACAGTTCGGTCTCGTCCTCGACGGTCCACCAGGGCTGCTCGTCGCCGATGTTCTCGGCCAGCCGCCTGCAGTACTCGCGCCACTTCTTCAGATCGGGATACAACACGGCCGTTCGCTGCTCGGCGGGGCGGCCCGCCATGTTCTTGATCTGCCGTGTCAGGTCACGCCGCCCATCGCCATAGGCACTCCACTCGCACAACTGCGCGTCGCGCAGGTGCGCCGGAACGTGGGTCGGCCACATCGCCGGCATGGTCTTCATGCCAAACGGTCGCGGCATGGCAACGATCTCGCGCAGCGCGTCCCAGTGGTACTCGTCGGGGTTGGGGTTCACTTGGTCGGGCCGATCCGCATAGAGCTTGCAGTAGAGCTGCCATTTGTGGCCCATACGTTTCATCAGCTCGAATGATGCGGGATCACTGTCCATGTTGGAGGCCAGGGCATGGCGCGGCATGCCCACGGGGATCGGCGGCAGCACCGCGTAGATCAGTTCGCCATCGGCGTAGGGGCGACCCCCGGCAGCGTAGACGACGTTGAACAGCCCGCGGCGCGTCGGTGAAACGACGACTCGCTTCATAACCGTCTTCCCCGCTGGCACGGGGATGCTCAGCGTTTTCTCCTCGATCACGCGCTCGCGCACGTCCACGATGCGGTACGTCAGCGTGGCCGTCGCGTTGGCCGCTCCGGAGTTATGGGCCCAGGCGATCAGCTCGGTCCGCTTGTCCGCGTACAGGATGTGACCGAGCTGGTCGGTGCTCAGCGACGCCTCGATCGGCGCACGCGGGGCGTAATCAGTGGCCTTGTTGCCCTTCTCCAATTGCACCGCGTCGAGCAGACAGGCGCCATTGACCGCCATCACTACAGAACCAGCCTCCAGCGGTCCGGTTACGCTGAAGCGCTGCCACTGGGCCGTCGTCTCCGTTTCCGCTTTCAGGACCGGACGCTTTTCTTTCAGCCTGCTGTCCGCCTCTTCAAACTGGTCTTTATCGCCGATCGGCGTGATGCGGAGGTTTAGCTTTCCGTCGCCGCCGCCGATAGCCTTGACGTATCCCGACAAGGTATAGGTACCGCCGCCCAACAGCTCGAACACGCGGCTGTACTGCATGCTGAAGATGCCCTTGCCCGGCAGGTGGATGGCATATTGGCCGTGAAAGGCGTCTCGCACGTGGTCGGCTTCGCTGAAGATATGAACGGCCTGGCTGCGGCTATTGTTGGCGGTACACCACCCGTCGCCGCCGCCCAGCTCGAACGAGCTATTGGGAATCAGGTTGGTTCGACCGTCAGACGATGCCAGACGAATCGGAAAGCGTTTCGGCTCGGCCACAGGGGACGGGCTGGCGGTGGTATTCACCTCGCGGTAGCCGCTGCCGGGCTCGCCGATCGTTTCGGCCGGCGCGGCCCGATCGCCGAGTACAACGTGGGAGCCAGCCGCTGTGGGGCCGGTCTTCTCCGTCAGGTCGGAGGTGAGGTAGACCTGGTCGATCAAGATACATCGGCTGTTGATGTCGTAGAGCTTGCTGAAGCCCTTGCCGCCGAACTGGACGGCTTCCAACGCGATCGTGGTCGCGGGAGCTTTCAACTCGATCTGCTGTGGAGGCATCCACCGGATCCGCTTTTCAATCTGCGTCCATGACACATCCGTGGACGCGGTTCCAAGGCGGATACGGACGATGTTAGGTTTGTCCTGCCAGTACAGCCCGGCGCTGCTGAGGAAGACTTGGTACTTGCCGGGCGGCAGTGGGCGCTGAAGCGGGGCGTTGATGATGCGCTGGGTAGCGCCCTCGTGAATGGCAGCGGAATACCCCTTGCCCGGCCCTCCGAGGCTGCGGCAGTTTGTCTCCCGTGCGTACCACTCGGTGGCGTCCTCCTTGAAGTATGGACATCGCTTCAGCGGCTTGCCGTCCTGGACGAACTCCTCGGGTTCGAGCAGCCGCCGTTCGGCACCGAAGAGCGGGCTGGCAAGGATCGTAACAACGGTTGCCGCAACACACCAGAATGCTCGGTTCATCTTGACACCTCCGGTTGTCGTTTGGACAGTAAGGTGGAAGAAAATGCAGTTAGACTACTCAGTCCCGTCACTACTCCCCTTGGCCTTCGAAACCAGCCACACCCGTTTCCAGATTCCGCCAGCACCGCTTCTGTCTTCGACGCGGACGCCAATACGTTGCGGCTGATCGGACGATGTTCAGTAGTGCGAGCCTTGCTCCAACAAGTGATTGAATACGTGTCGTCGTTCACAGTCTCCGCATCATTTCAGTTTCTCATCTCCGACTTGCACAATCCACTCCCGCGTCCACTCGACCGCTTCCAGGCCGACGTCGACGTTAGGCGTCGCCAGAAATATCATACCCGCGATGCGGCCTTCGCGGAGCCAACGGTAGCCTAATTCGACCTGCATTTTCATCCGTTCCACGGGCAGGGACTTGCGCTGATCAAAGTCGTACATGTAGCAGCCCAGCAGCACGGGTCTTCCGGGAACCAGCTTCTCCAGAGCCGTTAGGTTCTCTGTAACCCGATCGAGATCCGCGGGACGCCAGGTCCAGAGGCTGACCTGATCGACTTCGTCCAAGTACGGCTTCAACCAGGGCGAAATCTGGCGTGCGTAAACCACCGCCGTGATCGGCAGCTTCTTGCCGCGGTAGTGCCGCTCGCCGAGCGCGTGCAGTTGTTCCGGCGACAGCGAGGCCGAAAAACGCTCGCCGTCTTCGAGAACTCCGTCCGCCGCGAAACCGGGATAGGTCGACGAGGCTCCCGCCTTCCAGTTCTGCAAATCCACAGGCTGGCCGTCGCGGAGAAAACGTACTGCCTTCAGTCCGCAACTGATCGCGCCCTTGGTGTCGTGCGTTGAACGAACCTGCACCCTGAAAACTCGAAACGGTCCCGTCGGCAGCGTGATGCGCAGCGACTTGCCGGCTTCATTCGGCAATTCCGCTGCCTGTACCAACGTGAATTGCTGACCGTCGGTAGAAACCTCGATGGCGACATCTTTGCTACGGTAGTCGCCCGTCCGCCAATCGGTCTGGATCAGTTCCACGTGCTGGCAACTTGTCGGCACCGGCGGAGTGATAGTCAGCGTCACCGGAAACCGAGGATGATTCGCCGCCAGCCACATGCGCGGGCGGGCATGGAAGAAATCGTCCAGGATAAACCCGGCGATGTTCTCGGTCTGTTCGGCCAGCCGAATGACGTGTCGGCGTTCGTCTTCCGACGTGGCACCGCCGGCGCCGACCAGCGACCAGTAGACGCGGTCGAGCTTCTTGAACGGTTCGTAGTGCTTCTCGAACGGCGGTCGAGGCTTGTCTTGGTAACGCACGAAAATCATGTTATGGATGCCCATCGTGTCGGCCGCTGCGACAGGCTCAATCGTCGACTCTTTCCCCAGCGGGGCCAGATAGCTGGCGTTGTAGACACCGGCCGGGTGTCCCCAGATCCACAACCGGTCACGGACGCGGCTCGGCTGCTGAGCTTGAGTCGGTACGTCCATCGCGGCGACAAGGACGGCTATCAGCACCGACAGATAGTTCAACGGTTTCGTCATTGCATTCAATTGCATGCTCCTTCGTCCGTTTCTTCACCAACTCTCCGAGGGTATTCACGACGGCAGCAAGACCTTGATCCGCGTGTCTACTCAAGGATTTGCCAGCGAGGCCACCGGCACTACGGACAAACCGCACTCTTCCTTCCCGACCGAATACACGATATGCAGTTTCCCCTGGAATTCGTGGGCGTAGGGATACGACCATTGTTGTCCTTTGGCGGCTCCCCGGAAACGCGGGGCGTCGGATTTGCCGTGTCGGATGCGCCGCATTTGGCTGAGCATGTCTTCGCCGGACTTGCTGACCGAGATGACAAGTGTATCGCGGTTGCGATAGTTCGACACGAGAAAGAGTTGACCGGTGGACAGTTTGCCGAGGTATGCCTTCGCCCGTGGCATCGGGAGGTTACTCGGCTGTGCCGTCGTCCAGGTCCGGCCATGATCTTCGCTGGTCGCGATCCACGCCACGCCGGCACCCCCGCGGATCACCGCCGTGACGCAATCGCCCTCGGCCCAGACCGTGGTCTCGGCAAAGCTGGGCGCAAGCTTGGGATGATAAGGTATCAGAATCGAATCCCATCGCGTAAAGTCGTCGCCGTGACTGATCGCCACTACAGGCAACCCGTCCTTGTCCTGGCCACCGGTAATGTAGTTTCCATTGCCCATCTTCACCGGCGCATCATAGGGCCAGCAGTTCCTCATCACGATGCCGCGGGATTCCCAACGGTCTGTCTGCGGATCTAATACAAACGCCTCGGCCTTCAAGCCCGGAAACCTTCTTCCCGGCTCGCCGATTCCGAACCGAGCGCAGATCGTCCAGATTCTGGCTTCATGTACGAACAGCACGCCATGACTGTGGCGATCCTCGCCCTCGAACGCTGG
>JADHUC010000337.1 GCA_016784735.1 Pirellulaceae bacterium
GTTCGTCAACCAGTGTCGTGTGAAACGCGTCGTACAGCGAAAACGGATCCACCTTGCCGCGATGGGGAACGTGACACGTAAAGCTGTAGGTCAACTCCCGGTCGTGAACAATGGCCCCGCCGCCGGTCGACCTTCGCACGATGGGACATGCCAAGCTGGCCTCGTGTCGCGCTCGGTCCTCATGCTCCTGGAAATATCCCAACGAAAGGGTCGGTTGCTCCCAAAGATAGAATCGCAGGCACCCCCCCTGCCCTGCCCTGCCCGCCGACTGGAGCAGCGCCTCGTCCATGGCCATGTTCCACGTACCGGGCGCATGCCCGTCGATGATCAATCGGCAGTCCATTTCATCACCGGTGTACGGGCAGCTTTCACTTCGTCGGGGCGGCTAATCACGGTGGTGTGCGGAGCCTCGTGTAAGAGTTCAAGCGATTCTTCCGTGATCCGGAACATCGTCTCGGCAAAGGCATCCAGTGTTTCCTTGCTCTCGGTCTCCGTCGGCTCGACCATGATCGCCTCGGGAACCGTCAATGGAAAGTACACCGTGGGAGCATGAAACCCGTAGTCCAAGAGGCGCTTTGCGATGTCCATCGCCGTGATGCCCCTTTGTTTCTTCAACGACTCGGCCGTCGCCACGAACTCGTGCATGCAGCGGTCGCCCTGAGGCACCGGCAGGAAGTGCCGCAGGCGGCTCAGTAAATAGTTGGCGTTCAACACGGCGTTTTCGGCAACTCGGCGCAGTCCGTCCGGCCCGTGAGTAAGGATGTAACAGTAGGCGCGAACCAGCACACCGACGTTCCCATAGAAGCTGCGGACGCGGCCGATTGACTTTGGCCGATCGAAACAAAGCGAATACCTTTCGCCATCGCAATCGACAATCGGCGCAGGCAAGTAGACTCCCAGCTTCTCCGTCACGCACACAGGACCCGCACCGGGCCCCCCTCCGCCGTGAGGCCCGCTGAATGTCTTGTGGGGATTGAAGTGCATCATGTCCGCCCCGAAATCACCGGGCCGGGCGATCCCCAGGATCGCGTTCATATTCGCGCCATCCAAGTAGATCAGACCGCCGCGTTCGTGCACCAACTCGGCGATCCCCGCCACCTGCCCGTCGAACAATCCCAACGTGTTGGGATTGGTGATCATAAAGACGGCGATCGAATCGTCCAGCTTTGAACGCAGGTCATCCATGTCGACATAGCTGGCCGCGGTGCTGCGGACGGTAACGGATTGGAAACCGGCCATGCGCGCGCTGGCTGGATTGGTCCCGTGCGCGCTGTCAGGCGCTAACACCTTGGTGCGTTTCTCGTCCAACTCGCGAAAATAGGCCGCCGCCACCATCAAAGCCGTAAGCTCGCCATGTGCCCCGGCCGCCGGCTGAAGAGTGACGGCCGGTAGTCCGGAGATCTCGGCCAGCAACTGCTGAAGTTCGAACAGTAGCCGAAGCAGGCCTTGCAGTGTCTCCTCTGGCTGGAAGGGGTGTACGTCCGCAAGCCCCGGCAGCGACGCGAGCCGCTCGTTGCGCTTCGGGTTGTACTTCATCGTACACGAACCCAGCGGATAGAAATGCGTGTCCACGGACATGTTCCGTTGGGACAGATTGGTGAAATGTCGCACCACATCCGGTTCGGCCAACTCGGGCAGTGGCGGCGGCGTCTCGGCCACGGCGTCCGCCGGAAGCAACTCGTCTAGCGCACGCACCGGCACATCCGGCTCCGGCAGACGTACGCAGCGTCGTCCCGGTTTGGAGAGTTGGAACAGCAGTTGTGTAGATCTCAGGTTCCGCATGTTATTGTGTCGACGGGCGTTGCCCTGAATCTGAAGCAGTCTCGCAACCCAATCCGACAAGGCACTCGGCCAACGCGTCGATTTCGCCCTTCGTGCGTTTCTCGGTAACTGCGACCAAGAAGCAGTCGTCCAGTTCCGGATACCAGCGTCCAAGAGACACGCCAGCCAGATAGCCAGCATCCGCTGCTTCGGCCAACAGATCGGTAACGTCGCCTTGTACGTCCCGAAGTACGAATTCCTTGAAAACGGATTTTTGGAAGGCTGGCGAAAAACGGTCGCTGGCAGTAATCCGATCGAGCGCGTAGTTGGCTTTCTGCAGACACAACTCGGCCGTTTCGCGCAGCCCTTGCGGACCGAGCGCCGCCAAGTAGACGGCCGCCCGCAAGGCGATCAAACCCTGATTCGTACAGATATTGCTCGTCGCCTTCTCACGCCGGATATGCTGTTCGCGCGTCTGCAGCGTCAGCACCCAACAACGCCGATTGCGCCGATCGGTCGTCTGTCCGGCGATTCGGCCAGGCAACCGGCGGACGAATTTTTCGCGGCAAGCCATGATGCCCAGGTACGGACCCCCAAACAACATCGGCGTCCCCAGCGACTGCCCTTCGGCCACGGCGATATCCGCGCCCAAGTCACCGGGCCGCTTAAGCAGCCCGAGGCTCATGGGATCGAACAACTGAACGAGCAAAGCTCCCGCTCCGTGAGCGATGTCCGCAATCGCTTGGACCTCCTCCAGGCAACCGAAGAAGTTGGGATGCTGGACGAGCACACAGGCGGTATCATCGTCCACCGCGCCCTTCAACTCGTCAACGTTGACGGTTCCGTCATCAGCGCCGACGGCGATCAACTCGGTGTTCAGATTCGCCAGATAGGTTCGCAGGATCTCTCGGTATTCCGGATGGACGCTGGCTGCCGTTACGACTTTGCCCTCTCGCCGAGTGACACTCATGGACATCAGCACGGCTTCCACGGCCGCCGTGCCGCCGTCGTACAGGCTCGCATTCGACACGTCCATCCCGGTCAACTGGCAGACGAGAGTCTGATACTCGAACATCGCCTGCAAGTTGCCCTGACTGACCTCTGGCTGGTACGGCGTGTACGACGTGAAAAACTCGCCGCGCGAGGCAATCGCATCGATCACGGCCGGCACGAAGTGGTCGTAGCTACCGCCGCCAAGAAAGCAGACCTTGTCGCCAGCGTGCGCGTTCCGGGCCGCCAAGGCCACCATGTGCCCCGTCAGTTCCAACTCGCTGAGCGCCGGCGGCACGTTCAAGGGCCCCGTCAACCGGAGTTCCTGGGGGATGCCTTCGAACAACTCCTCGACCGAAGCCACGCCGATCGCTTCCAGCATCGATTGTTGATCGTCGGGCGTGTTGAACGAGTACGGCATGGCTTACGTTCTACCCTTCTTCCGCGCATTGCTTCTGATAGGCATCGTAGTCCATGAGCTTCGACAGGGAACTCTCGTCGGTGATTTTCACCTTGACGATCCAGCCGGCGCCGTACGGGTCTTCGTTCAGCAATTCCAGTTTGTCGGGCAAGTCAGTATTGACTGCGACCACTTCGCCTGTGACCGGGCAGTACAGCGAACTGACGGCCTTGACCGACTCGACCTCGCCGAACTCCTCGCCCACCTTCGCTTGGCGGCCAACTTCGGGCAGAGCCATGTAAACCAAGTCGGTCAGTTGCTCGACGGCAAAGGCCGAGATGCCAATCGTCGCGACCTTCGCGCCGCCTTCTTCGGCGACATGTACCCATTCGTGAGTTTCGTCAAAAAGCAGTTGTTCTGGATTCACGGTTTGTGTCCTCAACAAGTGCGCCTCGTTAAACACGTCAACGACCGGCATTTTAGCCAATCCACGTGACGTTTCCAGGTGCCCACCTGCACTGGCCTTGTATCCAGGCGTGGCAACGCGTGCTCCTCGCCCAACCGGTCATCAACCGCCTCCCCCCTGCCCTCCTCCGGTCACCTTCTCTTCGATCACAACCCACGCGTCAGGACCTTGTTAGCGTCTTTGAGCTTATTGAGGTTCAAGCCCCGTCCCACCATACGCGGCTTCTGAGTTCTGCGATTCTCGAATCCACCAGATACCGGACATGCCTGCCTTCGGCGACCAGACTCTTCAGTGTCTCCGGATCTACGACGTCGCGTCCTTCGAGCGACTCCAGTGCCTCGAGTGCCTCCAGAGACTCGTCGGCCGCGGCCAACGCTCGTTTGCAGCAGACGATGTTGGCGCACAACACGTCGTCTTCGTAGCCCATCCCGTGCCCGCCGGCGATTTTCGCGGCCACCTGGAAGCAACTCAAGACGCGGTCGATGTCCTCGTCCGGTTCTTCGTCTTCGGCGTCAAAATAGTCGTTCAGGGCTTCATGGATATTCAGGCCACATTGGTAGCCAGCCGAGTAGGCCTCGATCGAATCCAACTCGTCGCGGTCACGCGAGATCTCCTCCCAGTCCGCGTCGCTCAGGCCGTCCGTGGCCGGCTCCGGTTCGTCGAACGAGTCGTCCAGATCGCCCGACTCGTCCGAGTCCTGATCCTTCAACATGTGGTCCCATCCCATTTCGCGTGCGATAATCTCATCCCGATCGGGATGGTCCCTCAGCGTTTCCAGTAAATCGCCAAACCTAGCCGACCGCGCATCGCTCCGCTGCATGAACCGTTCCCATTGATCTTCGGTCCAAGGTGGATCGTTTGGTTCATAGTCGCCCATTGTCTTCCTCTCAACGAAAAATGGGCCCCCCTCCCCTGTCGAACTGCAACGGAGAGTCCACCGTCCACAGAATTCGCCGAAACCCGCTTCCGTCAGACGATCATAGGGTCGGCATGCGCATTCAGAAACCCGGCTTCTTCGAGAAGCCGGGTTTCTAACCTCCGCCAAGTGTTCAAATGTCTTGTGAGGTGGCACTTAGTGGCGTGTGTAGAAGTGGTAATCGACGGTGGGCTGGAACGTCTCGTCGGGCTTCAGGGCGACGCGCCAGAAGACGGTCGAGCTGTTGTTTACGGCTGGGTCGCCGCGGTAGCGTTCCCAATCATCGGCCCGGTACGGCATCAGCGTCACCTTGCCATCGTGGCTGACTTCGTCGGCTCGGCCGCCAAAGCGTAGTGTCACTTCCATGTTCACCGCCTCGGGCTTGTGATTATGCAAGGCGATGGTGGCGCGTTGGTCGATCTTGGCGTAGTAATGACTGTTCCACGTCATTGCCTTGAGTTGCCGGCCGGTTTCCTGCTCCGCGAAGTTGCCGCGGATGTCGATAGCCACGGTGACCGGCACTCGGCAGATGGCCTTGGGCGAAGTGTAGGTGAGCAGTTCCTGGGCCAACGGTTGGTTGCCCTGCATGATCATGGCTGCACCCGTCGTCCATGGCACGTCGGTGGTATTGGTGAGTTCGATTTGCCGCCAGACTTCGTTTTTCGATAGCACAAGCGGCGACTGGACGCCCGAACCGCTGGGCGCGGTGGCGATGTCGTTGCGCTTCACGTGTACGTTCCAGGTGTAGACGTTTCGGTACGGTGCCTGCGTTGTGAAGACGGGTACCGCGGCCCGCTCGCCTTTGCGCAACGTAAGCTTGTTCAGGCTGTAGACGAACAACTCCTGCGCCGCAGCGGTGGTCAGCTCGGCCGGCAACTGGACATTGGTACTCTCCGGCTGGTTTGCCGGCTGGGGAGTGTTGCGGCGGAATTCGCCGGCCCGCTGCGAGAACAAGGCGTTGGACATGTCGTTGCGAAACTGGCCCATGATCTGCGGCGCGGCCTGCTGGAGGGCGTTGCGCAGTGTTTGTTCGAGAATCAACGGGCTGGGGATGGATCGAAAGCGGAAGTTCGGAACACCGACGACGATGTCGATGGGCGTTTCGATCAAATCTTCGGCCTCGTTCAGCAATTCGGCCTGCATGGCGATGTCGGCGATCTTCTCCTTCTTCGTGTTTTCGCCCAGGTTGATGCGATACGTGGGGATCCAGCGCAGGCCGGGACGGAAGTAGGCAATCAGCAGCTCGCGCCGCTTGCCGGCTTCTGCGAAATGGAACGTCAGTCGCTTGGTCTGTTTGGTGCTCGTGACCGTTCGCGTGAGTTTGGTTACCATCTCGTCGACCGTCAGTCGCCGGATTTCGTTGGCCGACAACAACACGTCGCCGGTGACGGTACGCAGCACGAAATGAGTGCCCGTGATCGTGGACACGGACTGGGAAGACGAAGTCGACGGCGGTTGAGCACTGATCGGGCGAACGCTGGACAATCGCGAACTGAGCGGCGATTCATAGGCAGCTCGAACCGCATCGGTCATTGGCGCGTTGGTTTCCTGGGTCAGCACCTCCTGGATCACGCCCGAAAGGAGCGACTCGTCGGGCAATTGCACCGAGCAGGTCTTGCCGAGGTTCGCTTTAAGGATTTCGATGGTCTCGGTACAGGAAACTTCCTTCTCTTCGGCCTTCTTCTCTTCCACTCGGCTGGCGATCAGTGCGGTCATGCGACCCTCTTTGGGCGTCGCCCAAAACGACCCCAAGACGGCCGCGTCGGGAACCTCGTTCGTGTAGATTTCGCCGTTTTCATCCGTTACTGCCACGCCACGCTTGAGAATCAGCGCGTAGCCGTCCTTGAAAACGACCACTCGTTCCGTTTTCAGATCAAGCTCCGAGCCTCCAGATTCCGCAGCATGTGCCCGTTCAACGAGATTTACACTACAGCCAAGCGATGCCCACATGGCCGCGCCAAAGATGTACAGGAAGGTCGAGAATCGGACTCTGGAATGGGAACTTGATGTGGTCATGGTGTTGACTCCTTGTAACGCGGGAACAAACTCAACCACCCGAATTCTAGCAACTCTTTGACAAGCTCGGTGTAACTGATTCGTAACGCGGCTGCAGAGGGAGTGGCGTTTAGATGAACGAAGGAGCCGTTAGAGAGTTGTAGGCCCTTTCCTACTCCACATCGATGACGAGTTGTCGATGTTACGGGAGATTAAAGAATGGCAGGGGAATGGGGGCAGGGGAATGTGCCGCTATGGTATTCCCCTGCCCCCATTCCCCTGCCTTTCTTTTCTTCACCCACTTCAACGCCTCACTCATCGCGCGTACCAGGACAGCGATTCGCTCCATTTGGCATAGGCTGACGAGGGGCGCGATGGCTATCGGGCCTCCTGAGTTTTCGATATCGTCCGTCAACCTGCTCCGATGCGCACCGTGCAGTCGTGGCGATTGGTCTCTTCGACACGGATCTTCACGTCAAGCAACGCTTTCAATACCTCGATGTGTGTTGTCGAGTGCGGGGACAAGGCAAGAGTGCGAAACACACCACCTCCCGATCCCTGATAGGCTCCGATGCCCAGCGGCAGCATAAGTTGGTCGGCAAGGTTCTCGCCGACCGGTACGCCCGCCTCCATGTATCGCAAAGCGGATTCCAGCACGCGTGAGGCAACGGTTTCCGCTCGCACGCCGCGCTGGCCAAAGCCGGTAAACAGCTCCGTGACGTTTGCCGAGTTCAGTTCGATCATCACCACATTACCGGGCCCCGGCGAACCGGTCACCTCATCAACCTCGAAGCACGATTTGTCCCAGCCGGTCTTGTTGGCGATCGTATTACATTCTCGCTCGGCAATGTGTAGCGGCAAGTTGGCGACTACGGCCCGGACGCGTCGAGCGGCGATCTCACCACGGTCGACCAGTTCCAATCGGCCAAGCTTCTGGGCAGGTTGGATTTCCACCGTAAACTTACCGCCGCCTGCTGGGTAGAATCCCGGGTATTCCAACTTGGTCTTCACTCGCGGCCCCAGACCGGCAACGAGCGGCAAGTACGCTTTCGCAAGGAAGTCATAAGGCGGAGCGAACGGGTTATGCGTGCCGCCCTCGAGGGTAACGGTGGAAACGTCGTCGGCGATCATCAGAGCAGGCAAGATCGTCTGCAGAACCAGTGTCGTGCTGCCGGCGGTGGTGATTCGGAAGGAATAGTCGCCGGCTTTGACTTTCCCCGGCCGGAATGCCAACCGCGACGAACCGATTTCTGCTCCGTCGACCTTCGCATCCGAGATCTTGCGAGCCGCCTGGACCGCCGTCAAATGCTGGCGCCGAAGTCCAGGCTTCCTGCGGCCCGCGCGCACGCGATTGATCGTCACTGGCTTGCCCGTAACTAGGGACAAAGCCACCGACGACCGAACGATCTGTCCGCCGCCTTCGCCTTGTGATCCGTCAATGGTCAGCATCTTCCACCCGTCGTCACGTACCGTCTGTCAGTATGTCAGACGCACTGGCGAAGTCTTAGGTTCACCTCGCTCGCACGTGCGCCAGCCACCTATCCAACGTGATGAACAAATCGTATCCTGTAGTGTCCGTCCTTGATAGAGTCTTACTCGGCAGCATGCGCACCTTGTGGGGCACGTTTCCAACGTGCCTATTGGGCCGCAGGCACGTTGGAAACGTGCCCCACATTTGGAGAGAACCATGACCGAAGCGAAACCGGCTAAGGAGAAGATCCCGGCGGGTGAAAATGCGTGTGACTATTGCTCGGGGAAGTGCTGCCGGTACTTTGCGTTGCCTATCGACACACCCGATTCACGCAGGGATTTGGACTTCATTCGCTGGTACCTGCTCCACGATCAAGCCACCGTTTTTGTCGAGGACGACGATTGGTACTTGTTGGTCCATACGGAGTGCAAGCACCTGCTCCCGGACAACCGCTGTGCGATCTACGAAATCCGACCGCAGATCTGCCGCGAGTACAAGACGGACATCTGCGAATACGACGACGATTGGACCTATGATCGCTACTTCGAGACTCCCGAACAGGTCCAAGAATACATCGATGCCGTCTTCCCGAATGGATCGGGAAAGAGCATCCGCAGCCCGAAACCGGAGCTGCTGCCCGTGCTTGCATAAGTTTCCAGACAAATGAGCCAACAACCACGGATTCAGCCACGTACGCTCAAAGGATTCCGGGACTATTTGCCCGAAGCGATGATTCCTCGCGAGCGGTTGATTGATACGGCCAAGCGTGTCTATCGCTCCTACGGTTTCAGCCCCATCGACACGCCGACGCTGGAGTACCTGGAGGTGCTGACCGGCAAAGGCGGCGACGAGACGGACCGGCAGCTCTACCGGTTCCAGGATCATGGCGGGCGCGACGTGGGGATGCGTTTCGATCTGACGGTTCCGCTGGCCCGCTTCGTGGCTCAGCACATCTCCGAAATCGGCACGCCGTTCAAGCGCTATCACATCGCCGCAGTCTGGCGTGGCGAGAACACCCAGCGAGGTCGCTATCGCGAATTCATGCAGTGCGATTTCGATACGATCGGCACCAGGTCGGTGGCCGCGGACATCGAAACGGCATTGGTGATTCACGACTTGATGCAGGCCATCGGTTTCTCGCGTTTCACAATTCGCATAAACAACCGTGCGGTATTGAACGGCCTGCTGGAGAAGCTCGGATTGATCGATAAATCAGCCGATGTTCTGCGAGCCCTGGACAAGCTCGCAAAGATCGGCGCAGAGAAAGTCGCCAACGAGATGGTGGCTGTGGCCGGGACCAGCGAGGATCAGGTTAACCAGGTACTGCGATTGGCCGAGTTGTCCGGTTCGAACGACCAGGTCCTCGGTCAACTGAGTTCGCTGGTTACAGGCAGCCAGATCGGCGAGGAGGGCGTCGAGCGACTAGCACAGATCATGAGCGGCATCAAAGCGGCCGGCGTCGCGGAAGAGCGCGTCGTGTTCGACGTTTCGATCGCCCGCGGATTGGACTACTACACGGGCGCGATTTTCGAGACGTTCTTGGACGACTTGCCGACGATCGGCAGCGTCTGTTCGGGCGGCAGGTACGACAGTCTGGCGAGTCTGTACACCAAACAGGATCTGCCGGGAATCGGCGCATCGCTGGGACTGGATCGTCTCCTGGCGGCCATGGAAGAGTTGGGAATGATCGCGAAGGTGCGTACGCCGGCCGAGGTCTTGGTGACCTATTTCGACCGCGAGCGATTGGGCGATTACCTGCGACTGGCAGGCCAGGTGCGAGCAGCGGGTGTAGGGGTCGAGGTTTTCCCAGACGCCAAGAAGCTCAAGCAACAGTTGAAGTACGCCGACCAGCGCGGTTTTCGCGTGGCCCTGATCGCCGGCAGTCGCGAATTCGAAACGAACACCTGCCAAGTCAAGAACCTGCAAACCGGTCAGAGCGAAGAGTGTTCGCTAGCCGACGACGCCAAAGCGGTGATCGAAGCCATCCGGCGGATGACCGGAACCGGATGAGGGAGGACGGGTGTCGGGTTTCAGGTGTCGGGATACGATGCCCTGAAACAGCAGTTACCTCGGTCCTCTCTTCCCTGACACCCGAAACCTGACTCCCATTCCCCCCGCCTACGCCTTGGCCAGACACTCCTCCAGGTACCTGCGTGCCCGGTTGATTTCCTCGGTGACGGCCGTTGCGGTTTCCAGGATCGGTATGCCGCGCGGTACCGGGTGCATGAAGATTTCGGTGAAACCTTGGTAGTTGATTTCTTTCAGCGCTTTGAGAATCGGCGTGAAGTCCAGCGGGCCGCGTCCCGGCATCTGTAGCAGTTCCTGCTCTTTGGGCAGTTTCTCCATGCAGCCCATGCCGTGCTGCCAACCTTGGAAATGGACGAGTGACTCGCCCAAGTCGGTGATCGCTTTGGCGATCACCTCTTCCTCTTGCGGCAAGTGATACGGCGCCAAGGCAATGCCCAGATGCTTCGATTTGGCGAACTCGGCGAAATAGCGGATCGAATCCGGGCTGTGGATCAGAGAATGGCCGTGATTCTCAATCCCGATTGCCACGCCCAATTCCTCGGCAACGGCGGCGTGCGGCTGCAGACTTTCCACGAATGCCTTCACCTGATCTCGCAGCGTTTTGCCTTCCGCGTTCTTGGCACCCGTAACGATCACACGGCCGCCGAACTTCTTCAGCACGCGCATCTCGTCCTGCAGTTTGTACGGCCCCAGATCGTAACGCGTGATCATGCCCAGACCCACGTCATGGTCCTTGAGCATTTCCATGAACCGCTCGTGTCCCAGGTCCTCGACCTGCTCGCGATGATTGGCGTGACGTCGCGGCCAAATGTCGATGTATTTGGCGCCGGTCTTCTTGACCTCCGGCAAGACCTCGGCCAAAGGCATCTCGCCGTACATGGGGGACGCGAGAATGTAATTCAGCCGAAACGACGATTTCGGATTAGCGCGCGCTACACGGTTACCAAGCAGGCCAACAGCCAAGGAGGAACACACTCCGGCGGTGAACTGTCGACGATTCAAACACATCTCTTTCATAGTTTTGTGACCCCCCTGCCCTACCCTCTTGCTCTTGAACTTCTTGACTCTGCGACTCTCCTAGGCAATCTTAAAGCCTTTACGCTGATCGCGGCACAGCCACTGGTTGGCCTCGTCGTCGCCGATGAACGTCTCCGCCTCCGGATCCCATTGCAACGGCCGGCCCAGCCGCATCGAGATGTTGCCGATGTGGCAGGTGGTGACGCTCTGGTGCTGACTGACCACGTCGGAAATCGGCTCTTCGCGGGTCTTGATGCAATCGAAGAAATTGCCCATGTGATTGACGATCGAATCCAATTTGCCCATGCGCTCCGGGCGGTCCAGGTTGTCGTGGGCGTACAGTTTGAATTCTTCCCGCGGCAGCGGGTCCTGCTCCAGGTCCTCGACCGGTTTGCCCGATACGGTCCCACGGTTGACGAAAATGCGCCCATCAGTGCCTGTGAACATGACACCATTTCGCCCGTTGTCCGCGACCGTCATTACGACTCCGTTGGCGTATTTGTATTCGGCGTAGTAGTCGACGGCTACGTTGTATCCGTTCGTAACGTTTGGAAACTTGGCCGTGCTTTTCACCGCGACTGGCAACGAACCGATTCCCCATTGTGCGATGTCCAGATGGTGGGCGCCCCAATCGGTCATCTGGCCGCCAGAGTACTCGTACCACCAGCGGAACGTGTAATGACACCGCTCTTTGATGTACGGCACATCGGGCGTTTGACCTTGCCACACGTCCCAATTCAAGTTCGGCGGCGGCGTTTCTGGTTGGAACGAACCACTGGTCTTGTTCTTGCCGAGTATCACGTCTACGCGCTGAAGTTGCCCGATGCGGCCTTGACGCACCAGTTCCATGCCCAAACGAAAGCGGTGGTCACTCCGCTGCCACGAGCCGACTTGGACGACCCGGCCGGTTTCCTTGACGACGCGCGTCATCAGCTTGCCTTCATCGACCGTCAGAGTCAGCGGCTTTTCGATGTAGACGTCCTTGCCAGCGCGACATGCGTCGACGACCATCGCCGTGTGCCAATGGTCGGGCGTTCCGATCGTAATGACGTCGATGTCCTTCCGATCGAGCATCTTGCGGTAGTCTTCGTACAAATCGGCCTTGCCGCCAAACTGCTCTTTCGCCTTCTCGGCGATCTCTCGATCGACATCACAAATCGCCACAATATCGCCGTGGGCCACCGCCTTATCAGCGACGACGGAGCCTTGATATCGCATGCCGATCGAACCGATGCGAAAACGATCGTTTGCAGAAGTTGGTTTGTCTTGGGCCGCCGCATCGGCGGTGAAGAAGTAGGGAGCGAAAGCGCAACCTGCGACTGCACCGGCAGCGTTTCTAAGGAAGGACCTACGTGAAGTGGTAGCGGACATTGGTGAATCCTTTACGACCGAAGCTCGTTTGAGTTCTGGAAGAAGTCAGCATGGTTTAGCGGCCTACCATTATAGGCCAATCTAGCCGCGTTTCACACCGGATCCGATATGACCCAGGGTTTGCGATACTCCTCGCGACGCAGCAGGGCGTTGCCGGCTTCGCTGTTCGTGAACCGCTCTGTTTTGGGGTCGACCACCAGCTTTTCGCCGCCCAGCCGATAGCTAATGTTGGCGTATTGCGGCAGCAATGTGCTCAAATGACCTTCTTCGATGTCGGCGTTCGATCGCCGCCGGTTGCGCACGGCATCCAGAAAATCGTCGCGATGTGGTTCGTCGGACCAGCGGCCGTACTCCTGCGCAACCACCACGGGCTTTCGCTGGTGGGGCCGGCCAAACACCTGCCAACCCATTCCGTGCCGGCCGACAATCATCAGGCCCTTGGTGCCGTATAACTCGATGCGCGAGGCGTTTTGCGGCCAATGAGGAAAGATGTCGCCGTCGCGCAACTCCTGATCGGCCAGTAGCATGTACGGCGTGAACAGGGTCATTTCGAAAGTCATCACCAGCTTGTCGAAGTCGTATACGGCCATCTGTGTATCGGGGGTGTCAAACACTCCCTCTTCGGCCCAGCGGCCGCCTGTCGAGTAGACCGACTTGGGATGCCGCACGTTGCACAACCAGCGGGCCAAATCGTATTGGTGGATGCTGTCGTTGATACTGTCTCCGCCGGAATAGCGCCAGAAGTGGTTCCAGTGTTCCCAATAGTTGAAGTTGTATCGCGCCT
The DNA here is from genome assembly GCA_016784735.1 of Pirellulaceae bacterium. Lineage (GTDB taxonomy): Bacteria > Planctomycetota > Planctomycetia > Pirellulales > Pirellulaceae > JADHUC01. The sequence goes on from JADHUC010000337.1 coordinate 13,200, forward strand.
CCGGCGCCGGACCGTTCCACATATTCCAGTCCAGACCCTCGGGCGGATCGCCATCGTCCACTGCCGGCCGATTGCCCCAGATCTTCTGGTTGTAAACGCGGCACATGTGGATGTCGCCCAGTTCGCCGTTTTCGATGTACTCCTTGGCTTTCTTCATGTACGGCGCGCTGCGGCTTTGCGTACCAAGTTGAACCACGCGTTCGTACTTGCGCGCCGCCTCGACCATCTTTCGCCCTTCCCAAGGGTTTTGCGAAGCGGGCTTTTCCACGTAAACGTCCTTGCCCGCTTGGCAACTCCATACGGTCACAAGCGCGTGCCAATGGTCGGGGGTCCCGGTGACAATGGCGTCGACCGACTTGTCGTCCAGCACGCGGCGGAAGTCGGACACGCACTTGGGGGCACGGCCTTGAGCCCGCGCCACGCCCTCCGGTCGCGGCAGCGCGCCCAAATCCGGCGGCGTAAAACGCATGTACCCCTTGGACGCCGAGGTTTCGAACACCCGCGAATCCACGTCGGCCATGTACGCGATCTCGCAGTCGCCCCGCAAGGCAAACCCCATGGCCAACAAGTGCCCACGCCCGCGAATGCCCACGATTCCCAATACGGGCTTCTCGTTGGGCGAAACCGCTTTGGCGCGACCGGGGTGTGTAAGCAGCGTCGCCCCAACCGAGGCGCCGATACCCAGTTGCTTTGAATGCTGAAGAAACTGACGACGGGTCACTTTGGTCATGGGAATCACTCCTTGGCGGAAGGCGTGGAAGTCTTACTTGGAAACATGCGAGTGGGTCTTTGTAGGGTGGGCCAAGTCTTCGCGGG
>JADHUC010000338.1 GCA_016784735.1 Pirellulaceae bacterium
CATGGGACCGCGAGACCAAATCGACCTGGAGACGCTCCCGCGGCACGGTTATCCGGGCAAGCCGATCATCGAGCGTCCCGACGTATTGGTGTTCCAAACGCAGCCCTTGGAACACGACGTCTCGATCGCGGGCAACATCAACGTGGCATTGTGGGTCTCGTCCGACGCGCCGGACACGGACTTCTACGTGAAACTCGTGGACGTGTACCCGGCCAGCGAGGACTACCCAAGCGGCTACGGATTCCCCGTTTCCGAAGGAATCCTGCGGGCGCGTTATCGCGATGGCTTCGAGAAATCGACGCCCATGAAGCCGGATGAGATTTGTCGATTAGATTTTCCCTTGCAGCCTGCTGCAAACCGGTTCGCCGCCGGGCATCGCATTCAGATCTATATTTGCAGCAGCAATTTCCCCAACTTCGACATCAACCGTAATACCGGCGACCCCAACGACCGCCGCAGTCGGATCGCCAGAAACACGGTCTATCACGACGCCGACCATCCTTCGGCAATCACGCTGCCGCTGTACTCGATCGGCCAATCAGATTGATGAAGAGGCTTTTGCAGAGTACTTCTGATAGGGCATCTTCTATCCAGCCAGACCTCGACTTATGCTGTTTGGATGGAGTAATCAAAGATGACACGTATTTCCCACACCTTGAAATGGAGAATTTGATGATGAAACGATTGCTCAGGGTGCTTGCGACGGTTGTTGGACTACTTGTACTTTCGCTGCCGTCGCAGGCCCAGTTGCGTCACGAGATTCACTTCCCGGACGTGCCGGGCTACAAGACGCTGAAGTGCGACTTCCATATGCACACGGTTTTTTCCGACGGTACGGTGTGGCCTACGGTTCGCGTGGACGAAGCGTGGCAACAGGGCTTGGACGCCATTACGTTGACAGATCACATCGAGTATCAGCCCCACAAGGACGATTTACCAACGAATCACAACCGGCCATTCGATTTGGCCGCTGGTCGAGCCCGGCAAAAGAACCTTTTGTTTCCAAGGGCAGCCGAAATCACGCGCGACACACCGCCTGGGCATTTCAACACGCTCTTCTTGAAAGACGCCAATCCACTGGACACGGCCGATTTCCTCGAAGCCGTGAAGCAGGCCAACGAGCAAGACGCATTCGTATTCTGGAACCATCAAGCATGGAAAGGACCAGAGCTTGGCAAGTGGATGGACGTGCACACGCAAATGTACGACAACAAGTGGCTGCACGGGATGGAGGTCTGCAACGGCCAAACGTATTACCCCGACGCTCACCGTTGGTGTCTCGAAAAGGGATTGACGATGATGGGCACTTCGGACATTCACGGACCTGACCAAAGGAAGAGCAACGACCCGGAAGATCACCGTACCATGACATTGGTGTTCGCCAAGGAGCGAACGCTGGATTCGCTGAAGGAAGCGTTGGTCGAAGGGCGGACGGTGGTGTGGTACATGGAGCAACTGATCGGCCGACGCGAGTTCATCGAGCCGCTGTTTGTCCAGTGCATTCGCGTGGCGAAACCGCATTTGCGATCCAGCAACGCAGTTTGGGTGGCCATCGAGAATGTCTGTGACCTCGACGTTCACTTAGAGCGAACCGGTAGCGTTGGGCCGGCCGAACTGGAGCTGCCGGCGCGCACCACGTACCTGCTGAACATCCGTACGAAACGCCCCGCGGACCCGATCGAAATGGCATACACAGCGACCAACCTCCTGATCGCACCCGAGCAGGGACTACCTGTCACGCTGCGAATTCCGGGGGAGTAGACCGACGTGTTCTAGCACCGCGACAAAGTGAGGTGGGCCATGTTTCGCAAGATCGGCGAGGCGATTCAGTTGCTGGGGGCACACTTTCCACTCTTTGCAGCGATTGTCCTGACCATCTGGCTGCCGGCGAACGCCCTTCTCTGCCACTTGACGTACAACGTTTGGGCTGACGACGAGGGACTGGCCGTCATGCGGGCCGCCGTGTGGATCGAAGGCATTTTTGGGCCAATCTACCTCGGGGCGCTGATGTACGCTCTTAGTGAGATCAAGCAGAAACGGCCTGTAGGGTACGCGAAGGCCATGGAAGCCGGTTTCCGCAATTGGGGAAGGTTGTTCGTGGCGAATTTCGTTGCCGGCCTGATCATCGTGGTCGGGCTGATCGCACTGGTAATTCCCGGAATTTACCTCTCGCTTCGTTATGCCCTATTGGATTCGGTGGTAATCCTCGAGGGAGCCGATGCAGGCGAGGCCAGACGACGAAGTGGCGAACTTACGAAGGGAATCATGCTGAAGATCATGGGGACGTGGCTGGTCTGTTATGTGGCGATCTTGTTCTGTACCGTCGCGATTTATGTGCCGATTGGTGTTGCCCAGGAAATGGGAGCTCTCGGGGACACGGCCTCGATGATCGTCGAGGTGTGTGTGGATTGTGTGGCAGACGTGATGTTTCTGGTCGTGCCCATCGCCATGTTTCTGTATTACTGGGAAAAACGCGAGCAGGAGTCTGGTAGCGAGAAGCTGACGGGCAAAGACGTGTACGAATCTGAAGGATCGTTCTTCGAAAAGGCTGATTTGGGCGACTTGGAAGACGACGGCAACCCGTACCGCCCGCCACAAGCATAAATCTCGCGATGATCGACGATCCAACAACAGCCTCCGGCGTATCACCGGCGTTGCCCGGCCCAGTGGGCCAGTCCGATCGGATCTTGTCGCTTGACGTGCTGCGTGGCTTTGCGCTTCTGGGCATTCTGGTGGTCAACGTCCAGGCCTTCTCGATGATCTCGGCCGCGTATATGAACCCCACGGCCTATGGCGATCTGGGCGGCGCCAACTATTGGGCTTGGTTGCTGACTCACGTTTTCTTCGACACGAAGTTCATGACCATCTTCTCGATGCTGTTCGGTGCGGGCATCGCTTTGATGGCGGAACGTGCCGAGATTACCGGGCGCTCGGCCGTGGGATTGCACTGCCGGCGAATGCTCTGGTTGATGCTATTTGGGCTGCTGCACGCACATCTGTTGTGGTACGGCGACATTCTGTTCTTGTATGGCGTCTGCGGCCTTGTGGTTTGCTGGTTTCGGAAACTCAGGCCGGTCTTCCTGTTGGGCGCGGGGTTTGTGTTCCTGTCCATTGGGACGGGAATCTCATTCATTTCCGGCTTGTCGATGCCGTACTGGCCCGACGAGCCGCTGGCAGAGATCACCATGGACTGGCAACCTCCGGCGGACGTGGTTGACGCCGAGGTGGCCGCTTACCGTGGTGATTGGCTTGAGCAGATGACGCATCGAATTCCGGCAGCCATCGAGTTCGAAACGCTGATTCTTCTCGTCTGGGGAATCTGGCGAGCCAGCGGGTTGATGTTGGTGGGGATGGCCTTATTCAAGCTGGGCGTTTTCAGCGCCGAGCGGTCGAAGCGATTCTATCTATCGTGGATCGCCGCCGCTGCGTTGATTGGTATTCCAGTGATCCTGTATGGGGTACGTCAAAACATCGCGGCTGATTGGGATGTGCGCTATTCGTTTTTCTTTGGCCCACTGTACAACTACTGGGCCGGCATCGTGATCAGTCTCGGTTACGTTGGACTCGTCATGCTTGTCTGTCGAAGCGGCGCTGCGACGTTTGTTCAGGGAGTGTTTGCCGCCATTGGACAGACGGCGTTGTCCAACTACCTATTCCAGTCGATTATCTGTACGACGGTTTTCTACGGTCACGGACTGGGCTGGTTTGGGACCGTCGAACGCGTTGAACAATTGTGTATTGTGGTCGCGGTATGGTTGTTCCAACTTGTTGTCTCGCCGCTCTGGATGAGGTATTTTCGATTCGGGCCGTTTGAATGGGCATGGCGCACGCTCACCTATCTGCGATGGCAACCGATGTATCGGGAAAGGACCCGCGAAGCAAGAGATTGATGCGGATTGACCGTGGGGCACGTTTCCAACGTGCCTGGCACGATGGAATCGTGCCCCACCTATTTCTGTGCCGAGTAAGTCCATGAGCCAAGCGACGGCGATGTTTGCTTTGAAAGCACATTATCTGTTTCCGGTGGACGCACCTGCCGTTGCGGACGGGATCTTGACTGTCTCTGGCGACCGGATCGTCGCCGTTGGCGAGAACACGTCGGGGCGATCGCCAATCGACCTTGGGAACGTCGCGATACTTCCGGGGCTGATCAATGCGCATACGCACCTGGAGTTCAGCGACCTGTCGGCTCCGATCGGTCGGTCGCGAATGCCGTTCACTGATTGGATCGCTGCCGTCGTGGGGCATCGTCGCGACCGGGAATCGGCGTCTGCCGATATTGCCCAGGAGCGTGCAAGTGCCGTCGAGCAAGGACTAACGGAAAGCCTTTATTGTGGTTCGACCACATTGGCCGAGATCGCTACGTCCGGTTGGCCCGAGCAAGCTTTCCGATCGTCGTCCATCGATACGACGGTGTTTCTGGAATTGATCGGGCTGTCTGCCGACGGTATCGAGCCGCTGATTGGGCAATCTCGAACGCACATCGCCACGTCCGCAAATGCCGGGTGGCACGCCGGCATCAGTCCTCATGCCCCGTATACTGTGAATCCTCTTTTGTTACAGCGTGCAGCCCAAGTGTCCAGCGAGGCCCGGGTACCGGTAGCGATGCACTTGGCTGAATCCAGGGAGGAATTGGAGTTACTGCGAGCGGGGACTGGTCCCTTTGTCAAGTTGCTCGAACGTCTGGATGCGTGGCACCCGTCGGCTATTTCTCGCGGCACTAAGCCGTTGGATTACCTACAGATTCTCTCGGCGTCGCATCGCGCGTTGATCGTTCACGGCAACTACCTCGACCGATCCGAAATCGAGTTTTTGGGCGCCCGAAGTGAGCAGATGTCGGTCGTTTTCTGCCCTCGCACGCATGCGTACTTTGGTCACGAGGAGTATCCGTTGGCGGAGATGCTGTCGGCGGGCGTAAACGTCGCGTTGGGCACAGACTCGCGAGCTTCGAATCCGGATTTGAATGTCCTGGAGGAAATGCGGTACCTCTATCGCCACTACGGAGCAGTGTCTGCGAGCGACATCCTTCGACTGGGGACTGCCAATGGTGCAAAATCGCTGGGATTGGGAAGTGAGATTGGGGGGCTGGCCGCAGGAAGACGCGCCGACCTGACGGTGGTTCAGTTGCCCGATACCGCTTCGGACGATCCCCACGAATTGCTGTTGGGCGATTCCGGGCCCGTCGTCCGGACGTATTGTCGTGGCCAGTCATACGCCGCCGAAAGCAGCGGCCGGAGCGAACCTTCCGGGTGACATCGGCGTCTTTGACCGTTAGAATGTTCTCTGCGTACAGACGTTTTTCGCTCCCATAAAGGAGTTTCTGTGTCAAGCTCTACCGCCGGATCGCCTAAGGTCTCTCCCGAGAACTCGAAACGGAGTCTCCAACTCGCCTTGGCTGCGGCACGCACTGCGGCAGAAAATCGCGGCCAAAATGTCGTCGTTTTGGACATGCGCGAATTGACACAGCTTTTTGACTATTTTGTCATTGCCAGCGGAACAAGCCGCCGCCAATTACACGCGATGAGCGAGGAGATCGACCACACGTTGGAAGACGATCTTGGCGACCAACGGTACGGCATCGAAGGCTACAACGAAAGTAGCTGGATTGTCCTGGACTACGGGACGGTCGTGATTCATCTGTTTGATGAACAAACTCGCCAGTATTACGACCTGGAGAACCTCTGGGCCGAAGCGAAGCCCGTGGATTTGAGCGAAGTCTTGGCGGGTATCTAATGCTTCTCACGTCCATGCGCCGTTTCCTGGGGCCTAGGCAAAGGCCGATGGAAAGGTATCTTTGGAGACACGGGGTGTCGGGAAGACGGAAGACGGGTGAGCGCCAGAGTTCTGGCTGTGCAACGCCACTTTGTCGGTCCCCGACCGGCCCTGTGCCGACGGGAAGCAGGTTTGAACACTAAGCGGCCGTTCGTGCCACTGCCAACTCCTCATCGGCCCTGCTCCGAGCGACACCTGAACCCTGACACCCGACACCCGACTGCAATGAACATCCTGACGGAACTACGAAATCGCTTTCGGTCGGCGCTCGACGGAATGGCCGACGATCCGACGGATCTGTTAGCCATGGTGCGCCCGGCCCAGGACGCTCGGTTCGGCGACTATCAGGCGAACTGTGCCATGCCGCTCGGCAAACGGCTGGGCAAGCCGCCGCGCGACGTGGCTGCGGAGATTGTCGGAAAACTCGATGTTGATGATTTCTGCCACCCGCCCGAGATCGCCGGGCCGGGATTCATCAATCTGCGTCTGAAGAATCAGTGGCTTACGGAGCGACTGGGCGGTGCCCTAGCCGACCGGCGACTTGGCGTGCCCGAGGTCGACGGGCCGCGGACGTACGTCATCGACTATTCGTCGCCTAACGTGGCCAAGGAGATGCACGTTGGGCACGTTCGTTCCACCGTGATTGGCGATTCGCTCGCGCGGACACTGCGATTCCTGGGGCATCGGGTGATCAGCGACAATCACTTGGGCGACTGGGGCACTCAGTTCGGAATGATCATCTACGGCTTCAAGAACTTCAAGGACGACGAAGCGTACGGACAACAACCCGTCAAGGAACTGGGGCGGCTGTACAAGCTGGTCAATCAGTTGGTCAGCTACAACAACGGCAAGAGGTCGCTGCCCGAGTTGGAGCGTCGAGCCAAAGAGCGAGAAGAGGCCATCGAAGGCCAACAAGACGCAGTTGCCTCGGCTGACAAAGCAGCCAAGAAGAAGGCGAAGAAAGCCCTGCGAAAGCTGCAGTCGCAGCTAAATGAAACCAAGGCCGAATTGGACACGGCGCGGGACAAGATCCAAGCTGTGGACGACGATCCGCAATTGTCCACTCTGGCGGCGCAGCACCCCGGCATCAACGAAGCGGTGCTGCGGGAGACGGCCAAGTTGCACGCGGATGACGAAGAGAACCTGAAGCTTTGGCATGAGTTTCTGCCAGAGTGCCGCGCGGACATTCAACACATCTACGACCGCTTAGACGTCCGATTCGACTGCGAGTACGGCGAGAGTTTCTACCATCATCAACTGCCGGATGTCGTAGCACAGTTACGCGAGAAGAGTCTGGCCCGAGAAAGCGAAGGAGCCGTTTGCGTTTTCGTGGATGGCTTCGACACGCCGATGATCATCCAGAAGAAAGACGGAGCTTATCTGTACGCCACGACGGATCTGGCAGCCATTCAGTATCGGATGAGCACATGGAAGCCGGCCGCGATTCTGTACGTGGTCGATCACCGCCAAAGTGAACATTTCGACAAACTGTTTGCCGCCGCACGATTGTGGGGCTACACCGACGTTGAACTTCGGCACATCAGCTTCGGCACGGTGCTGGACGAGGATGGGAAGCCTTTTAAGACGCGAGCCGGCGACACAGTGGGGCTGGCCGGGTTGCTGGACGAAGCGGTCAACAAGGCACACGGCGTCGTCTGCGCCAACGACGATGCCAAGCCAACCGGGGCGGAGTTGAGCGACGAGGAGCGGAAACACATCGCCAACGTCGTCGGCCACGCCGCGATCAAGTATGCAGATCTGTCGCAGAATCGTGAAAGTGACTATGTCTTCAGCTACGACAAGATGGTGGCCCTTGAAGGCAACACCGCGACCTACATGCAATATTCCTATGCACGCACGCAGAGCATTTTTGCCAAGGGCCAGATAGACGTGGACGCCCTTCGCGAATCGTCCGCCGAGATCGCGTTGGATCATCCGACGGAGCGGGCTCTGGCGTTGGCATTACTACAGTTTGCCGAGGCTCTCGATGAAACGGTCGCGGACTACCGGCCGAACCAACTGACCAGCTACTTGTTCGAGCTGGCAAAGCGATTCTCCGACCTGTACCAGCAGTGCCAAGTGCTGAAAGCCGAATCAGAATCCATGCGCAACAGTCGGCTTCTGCTATGCGATCTGACCGGCCGCACCATCAAGCAGGGACTTGATCTCCTGGGGATCCGCGTCGTGGACAAGATGTGACGGGCATCGACAGCCTAGTGGGTGTCGATATCCGAGAAACTTGCTAGACTGATCGGTGGGGTATCTGGCCCGCGGCAGCGGATCACCGTAAACTCTGACTAGGGAGGGTTGAGAGCACTATGAGCGAAACGGGGCAACCGCCGGAGAATCCTGGCGAAGGAGGCAGCCAGCGCAGCGAACAGGTTCGCGTTCAGCACGTGAGCGCTCGCGTTCCCGATAACGTCAGTCGAGGGGCTTTCAGCACGGGTGCGATCGTGATGACTGGCGCAAACGAGTTTATCATCGACTTCATTCAGAACCTGGGCACGCCCGCTTGCGTTGCGTCGCGAGTGGTGATGCCGCACGCGTCGATGCCGCAGTTCATTGAAGCGTTGCGCAAGAACCTGGACATCTACAAACAACGTTATGGCGATCCACCGTCGCTGCCGCGCAACCCGACGCCGGCCAAGCAGCCCAGTGCGCAGGAAATATACGACGAATTGAAACTGCCGGACGACCTACTCAGCGGGGCTTATGCCAACGGGGTGATGATCGGCCATACGCCGTCGGAGTTCAAGTTTGACTTCTTGACGAATCTCTTCCCTCATTCGGCGGTGTCCGCACGCGTGTTCTTGTCTGCACCGCAGGTGCCAAGATTGTTAGAGTCCCTGCAGGGCACTTATGGACAGTTTCAACAGCGGGTCCAACAGCAGCGCACCGCACAGCAAGGGCAGAATCCACCGCCATCGCCACCGGCCGAGGAGCCACCGGAAGAAGGGGCAATGGGGTAGGCTGGCGAACTGACGAAACTTGTCCGCGAGCGTAAGAAGAGGTGTCGGGTTTCGGGTGTCGGGAAGAGCGGTGGAAGTCCGGTTCCTGACACCTGACACCCGACACCCTAGACCCGACACCAACACCCACTGCCATGTCACGAGTTGTCGTTCAACCACCGGATGCGGAACTGCTGGCCGACGGCGCCAGGCTCGGCGGTTGGTGGCACGAGACGGACGAGAAGGGACGGATCATCTGTGACCTCTGCCCGCGGGCGTGCAGCCTAAAGCCAGACGACCGTGGTTTCTGCTTTGTGCGTCAAAACCGCGATGGCCAGATGGTGTTGACCACGTACGGTCGCAGCACGGGCTTCTCGATCGACCCAATCGAAAAGAAACCGCTCAATCACTTCTACCCTGGTACCAGCATCCTCTCCTTTGGCACGGCCGGCTGCAACTTGGGCTGTAAGTTCTGCCAGAACTGGGAGAGTTCCAAGTCGCGAGAAGTCGCCCGGCTGAGCGAAGTCGCCACGCCCGAGACGATCGCCGAAGCTGCCAGGCAACTCGGCTGCCACAGCGTTGCTTACACGTACAACGACCCCGTGATCTTTGCAGAATACGCCATCGACACGGCCAAAGCTTGTCGGGCCGTCGGGGTCAAGTCGGTGGCGGTCACCGCCGGTTACATCACGCCTACGGCTCGGGAGGTGTTCTTCGGGCAGATGGACGCAGCCAATGTCGACCTGAAAGCGTTCACGGAGCGGTTTTACCACAAGCTCAGTTACGCGCATCTTCAGCCGGTGCTGGACACGCTCACATGGCTCAAACGCGAGACGGACGTGTGGTTCGAGATCACCAATCTGGTCATCCCGGACGAGAATGATTCGGCGGAAGAATTGAACAATATGTGCGATTGGGTAATCGAGGCAGTCGGTGACGAGGTGCCCTTGCACTTTAGCGCCTTCCACCCTGACTTTCGCATGAGAGACAAACCACGGACGCCGATCGAGACTTTGTTGGCGGCCAGGGAAGTCGCACTTAGCCGGGGAGTGAAATTTGCTTATGTCGGCAATGTGGACGACGAGAAGAATCAAAGCACGTACTGCCCGCATTGCGGCGGGTTAGTGATCGAAAGAAACTGGTACGAATTGGGCACGTACGATCTTCGCGGTGATCGCTGTGGGCATTGCGACGGCCGGATTGCCGGTCGGTTCCAGGAGGCGCCGGGCACGTGGGGTCACAAACGCCAACCGGTGCGAATCTCGCAATTTGCCCGTCCGCAGCAACCTCCGCGCGGGGCAGACGACAAGGAAAATGACATGGCCACTGAAACGCAGTCGGAAAACACGGACCACGCTGGGAGCGTTCCGCACAGCCCGCAACTGAGCCAACAGCAGGAGGCGGCGATTCATCGCGCGGCTTGTGAAGTTGTGGTCGCGGGAGTCCGAGGAGTCAAGCCTGCGCTGTCGGACCCGAAGTTGGCTGGATGCGCGACCGAGACGGTGATGGGCGCCTTCGTCACGCTGAAGCGCAAAGGGCGCCTGCGAGCTTGCTGCGGCATGTTGGGGCGACCGGTACCCGTCGTTGAGGCTGTCGAGCACGCAGCCATGCGAACCGCGACCGAAGATACGCGTTTCCCAACGATTTCGCCCACCGAGTTGGAGCACTTGCACGTGGATGTCACGTTGCTGTTTGGCTTTCAACCAATCCAAGCCAAAGGCGCGGACCGGGCTAAGGAGGTGGAAGTGGGCCGTCACGGCTTGCAAATCCAGCGTGGCGGTGCGGCCGGCTTGCTGCTGCCAAGCGTGGCGACCGAATACGGCTGGGATGCGGAGACGTTCCTGGAACACGTCTGCCGCAAGGCCAGATTGCCGTCCGAGGCATGGCGGGCGGACGACGCTCAGTTGCTGAGATTCGAAGGCCACATGATACCGAACGATTTCGATCCGGTTGCCCTTGGCGGCGAAACCGGCGAGAAGCCGCCGATGTTCAAGGACGCGGAGCTGAAACAGTTGCTCGACCACTGCCGCAACAATGTTATAGCTCTGGCTCGCGGTGCGACGCCCAATTACTATTTGCCGGGCTGTCCCGATAGGACGGTCGAGGTCGCGGCGCTCACGGTTCGCATATTTAAGGACCAGGAACCGCTCCGTCTTTCGCGAATGTCGCTGCGTCCCGGCGTTCCGTTGCAGGCCACGCTATTAAATCTTGCCGAGGCAGCGGCCGAAGCGGTGAAACGCCAGGCCCTGAGCAAAGAAGCGATTGATCGCCTGCAGGTTGGGCTGACGGTGCTCTGCGACCCGGCCATGCACGGCACAGTGGCCCTGCCCGACGTGGCGAGCGTTGATACGCAAAGGCGAGCCATACTGGTCATTGACCAAAGCAAGAGCGCCTGGGCATTTGACGCGAGCAAGTCGGCCGAAGAGCTACTGGACCAAGCGTCGCAGGATGCCCAGATCGGTAGTCCCGATACGGCATCGGTGTTCAGTCTTGCGGCCCTTTCCACCGAGGCCGCCGTGAATCTATCCAACGTGCCTCGACCACGCGCCGACGTGAAGGTCCGTCCAGCGGCCGTCGCCGGCACGTTCTATCCGGCCGATGCGGCTGAGCTTTCCAAGATGGTCGACGACATGCTCGGCAACGGCGATGTGGAACCGCACCCGTGGCCGGCCGCCATGGTGCCGCATGCGGGGCTGATCTACTCGGGCCGGTTGGCCGCAGCCACGCTGAAACGCATCGAAATCCCGGAGACGGTAATTCTGATTGGGCCAAAACACTCGCGAACGGGCGTCGATTGGGCAGTGACGCCACACGAACGATGGTCGCTACCGGGATGCGATGTGCAGGTCGACATCGGGCTGGCGCAAGCCCTGGCCGACGGTATTCCTGATCTCGAACTGGATGCGGCCGCTCATCAGCAAGAGCACTGCCTGGAGGTACAGTTGCCATTCCTGGCCAGGCTGGCACCGCAAACGCGAGTGGTGGGCATCGTCGTCGCGCCGTGCGAATTCGAAGGCTGCCAAAGGTTCGCGACGGGCTTAGCGGAAGTGCTTCGTGGAATGAAGAAAAAGCCACTTTTGATTGCCTCGACCGACATGAACCACTTCGCCAACGACGAACAAACGCGGAACCTGGACCAACTCGCCCTGGAATCCATCGAGACGCTGGACCCCGCGGCGGTTTTCGAAACGGTCGTGACGCGTCACAACATCAGCATGTGCGGAGTGCGTCCGACCGTGATCGTTATGGAGACATTGCGACAGTTGGACCTATTGAAACAATGCGAACACGTTGGGTACGCAACCAGCGCCGACGTCAGCGGCGACAAGAATCGTGTCGTGGGCTATGCGGGAATGCTGTTTGGATAGGCCGTTGAGTGGACAGAGGCGTTAACATGGGACAGAATGCTTAACACCGTCCGTCTCGGAAACGCCGATAGACACTACTGGCAAGAGGTGTTGGCCATGCGCAACGAGTTTACTGCGATCATTGAAAAAGACGGAGATTGGTATATCGCCTATTGCCCCGAGATTCCGGGCGCAAATGGTCAAGGGCGGACTAAAGAGGCGTGCAAGCAGAGTCTCGCTGAGGCCATCGAGCTGATTCTGGATGACCGGCGAGAGGATGGCCTGCGCGGCGTGCCTCGAGATGCCATCAGAGAAGTTGTGGCAATCGGATGAAGCGCACGGCGTTACTAAGGCATCTCCGCAAGCACGGATGTGTCCTCAAGAGAGAAGGACGCTCACATTCGCTTTGGACGAATCCCACAACGGGTGAAGTCGAAGCCGTGCCACGGCACACTGAGATTCCAAATCGGCTCGCCAGGAAAATCTGCCGCGGGTTGTCCATCCCGGAAATCGGAAAGTGATGTTGGACATTGCCACGCGCCGAATCGGCTTCAGAACTTCCCGTCTTGAACTTGAAAGTGCGTCGGCTTGCTCAGGCTCGCGCCGCCTCGCATCACCCAGTCCGCGGTCCAGCGGATCATCTGGTCGGCATCCACGCTCACGTCGCCCAACAACGCGTGCCCGGCTTGGCCGTTGTTGAGATACGCAAACGGGCCTTCTTCGCCGCTGAACTGGACCGGCCTATCCATTAGTCGGCCAAATTGCTCGGCAACGTCCCGGACGCGGAGGATCTCGGGGCCGGCGACGTTGATCACTTTGGCGGGCGTTTCCGCATGGGCCAACGACATCAGAGACATCGCGTTTGCATCCGCCTGCCAGATCACGTTCACCTTCGGCATGGATAGATCAACGGGGCGTCCCTCAAGGACATTCCGAGCGATGTCAACCAACACACCGTATCGCATCTCCATCGCGTAGTTAAGACGCAGCAATGCCACGGGAAAGCCGAGCGTCTGGCTGAAATGTTGAAAAATGCGTTCGCGGCCCAGCACTGTAATCGCGTATTCGCCGATAGGCCCCGTTTCGTCGCTTTCGATTGAACCTTGAGTGTCGGCCGGGACCAGGGGATACACGTTGCCGCTGGAAAAAACGGCGATTCGGCTATCGTTGTACTTGCGGCACACCAAAGCCGGTACGTAGCAGTTCATCGCCCAGGTGAGGGATGGATTCCCGCTAGAGCCAAACTTCATGCCGGCCATAAAGACTACGTTCGGCACCGCGGGCAAGGCCTGGACCTGATCCTCGTCAAGAAGGTCGCAAGCGATCGTTTCGACACCCCAATCTTCCAGACGTTGACGTACGCTTTCGTCGGAGAAACGCGACACACCGATCACGCGCCGCTCGACGCCGCCTTGCTCGGACGCACGCTTTGCCAGTCTGGCCAGCGTCGGCCCCATCTTACCGCCGACACCCAGAACAAGGATGTCGCCATCGAGCTGACTCAGGGTTTCCGTCGCTTGTTCGCTTGGACGGCTGAGCAGGTCTTCCAGTTCTTCTACCGACTGTGGAGTTGGTTCTGCCATGATCGCTGCCATCACGTACTGTTTCGAGACCTTCGTCCAGTGGAATCCAACAATGAAGATAGGGTACCCGTTGAATTGGCCGGAAACAACAGTAGGTTCGATCCAAAAAAGGAAAGGGCGAGCGCACGCGCCGAGGAGAGAGGTTTGTAGGGTGGGCCAAGTCTTCGCGGGCCGACCGGGCTGAGTACCGAGTTCTAAGTACCGAGTACTGAGTGGTGGGCCCGCGAAGACTTGGCCCATCACCCTGCCTGCTACCCGCTTCCGGCCGAGCCCGTGTTAGGAGAGACGAGCCACGTAGCCTCCGTTGTCATCGTCTTCGAA